>JALYTM010000058.1 GCA_030854305.1 Candidatus Dormiibacterota bacterium | reverse complement strand
AGGCCGTCGGGCGAGACGACGCACGGTATATCCGGCCATGACGAGGCGCGGCACCAGTGCGCGACCGACGAACCCGGTCGCCCCGGTGACCGCAACTGTCCGCCGGGCAGCGGGGCTTGATGTCGTCAATGGGGAACCCTGCCAATCAAGCCACGGGGCATGGAGCCGGAACCACCGGTGATCTCCCGGCGCCGCGACGCCTCACCTTCCCCCACTTTCATACCATCCACTCAGTCGGCTGATCGGGGTCGTACACACAGAAGCTACCGGTACGCACGGACCGGCGCAGATGCCTGCCCAAGAGCGGCTGGGCAGCCTCGATGTGGCTGATCGAGTCCCGCACGCGCCAGGCCACTGCCTTGCGCGCCCGTTCGGCGGGATCCAGCGCCACGCGAGGCCGCCCGGCGAGCCCCACCGCCGCCCCAAGCTCAGACAGCAGAAAGCTGCGCTCGTCTCTTGCACGGCTCGCTCGATGAGGATCGTTGCACGCGTCGGCATCTCTGACTTCCTCTTCGAGCTCGACCAACCGTGCCCGATATTGCGCGCGGGCCTCGGCGTCGAGCACCTCACCAACGTCACCCTCGATGCGCAGGCCCCGGCCCGCCGACGCGCCCGTTCGCTCGCTGCCGCCGCTGACCAGATCCACAGCCGCCAAACTCTGACCGCGGGCGGCGATCAGTTTGGCAAGGTCGCGCATTCCCTTGCTGTCCTTCACCCGCACCACTGTCCCCGCGTAGGCCAGCGACCAGAACGCACCCTCCCTGATGAACGAGTTCCCGACCGCGGCTTCGGTCCTCGCAACGCTGGTCGCTGGTTCGGTGACGACTGCCCGCGCCTCATCGAGCGCTTGGGGCAGGGTCAGGGCAGCACCCTCCTCCCATTGCGCGTCCGCGGTCTCAGCGTCCAACTCTTCCCGCGCGGCGTCGCTCCAACGTCGTCGACGCTTCGCCTCGTCGGAAGTCTCCCTGTAGCCGGCGCGCTTGAGGGAGCCGTGGCCGGCCCCGAGCAGTCGCATCCCGCGGTAAGGATCGCCTCGTTGAATCGCCAGGATAGCTGCGTCCTCGATCAGGTATCCGGCGTTGACGGGATCCGCCGCTGTCTCCGCGTGCAGCTCGCTCCGCAGAACTGGGGCGGCTGCCGCCACGTCACCGTTGTCAATGGCGGCGTCGACGACGTTGATTGCCAGCGCCGACCCCCAGGACACATTGCCGAGCTCGACCGCGATGGCGTGGGCCTCCCTGAACAGGTCGAGCGCACGGTGGTGGTCGTCGTACGCGGCGGCTAGCACGGCCGGCGCCCACAAGGCCCACATCAGGTGTGCCTGGTTGCCCGAACGACGAGCTCTTGCCACGCCCTCATCGGCGGTCACCTGCAGAGCCGCCAGATCTCCCGCTACGTACTCGGTCAGAGCCCGCGCGGTGAGAACCATCGCCAAGTCTGATATTCCGCCAGTCTCAGCGGTGAGCCGGTACGACTCATCAAGAAGATCGCGAACGCTCGAGGCGTCTCCCATCTCACTCGACAGCCAACCCTCCATGCAGAGCGCTCGGGCGCGCCGTCGCCCGGTCGATCGCGCGGCCTGGTGACCCCATGCCGCCCCCTCTCTGAAGAGGCCGCGATGGCGGCAGTACACGACGAGTGCCGTGGCCAACCGCGACGCCGTTTCGTGGTCGTTGTCGAACCCCCACGCCAGGGCGGCGCGAATGTTGCCAAGGTCGGCGTCGATGCGATGCATCCACGGCTGGTCAGGGCCGCCGATGATCGGCTCCTCGGCGGCTTCGGCGAGGTCGGCGAGGTAGCAGAGATGACGGCGGCGGGTTTCCCCATCCTCGTCACCAGGACGGGCGAGGAGGTGCTCAGCGGCATACTGCCGAACCGGCTCGAGAAGGCGATAACGTGCTTCGTCCGGCGGGGTTTGGGCGGTCACGAGCGATCTCGTCACCAGGGCTGCGATCAGCTCCAGGGTTGACTCCCCGCCGTCATCGGCGCCGCCGAGGACGGCGTCGGCTCCGTCGAGTGAGAATCCGCCCACGAACACGGACAGCCGCGCGAAGGCGGTTGCCTGCGCCGGTGTCAGCAGCCGCTCACTCCAATCCAGCGCGGCGCGGATGCTACGGTGCCGTGTGGGGCGCCCGGTGTCGGAACGGCCCAGCGGTAGCAGGCTGCCGTCGAGACGGTCGCGCACCTGCTTCAGCGACAGCACCGGCACCCACGCCGCCGCCAGTTCCAGCGCGAGAGGGAGGCCGTCGAGCCGCCGGCAGATGTCGGCAACGTCGGTGCGGGTGTCTGGCCGAAGATCACCGTTGGCATCGAGCAGCTGAGCGCGATCACCGAACAGCTGCATGGCCTCGCTCATGGTGTCGCGGTCGCCACCGGGGTCTGTGAGATCAGGCAGTCGCAGCGGCTGTAGCGGCAATACCCGCTCTCCTCGCACGTTGAGCGCCTCCCGACTTGTGGCGAGGATCGTCAGCCCGGAACACTGGGTCAGCAAGTGCCAACTGGCCTCGGCGGCCTCCGCCACCACATGCTCGCAGTTGTCGAGGATCAGCAGTTGGCGACCGTCGCTGAGTCGTCGGACCGCTCGCTCCAACACGCCGGCCTGCGGTTCCCGGGGCGCACCCGTGGCCTCCGCGATGGCTGTGCCCACGAGGTCGCCGCTGCCGATGACGGCCAGCTCGACAATCCACACTCCAGCCGGGAAGTCGAAAACGGCTCCCCGCGCGATCTCCAAGGCCAGCCGGGTCTTGCCGACGCCGCCAGTGCCGGTGACGGTCACCAGGCGATCGGTGCCCAGCAGACTCCTGAGGTGGACAAGCTCCCGCCGCCGCCCGCAGAAGCTCGACAGCTCGACCGGTACATTCGAGTCCGTCAGCAGGCGTATCGCCATGCGGCGTTACGGTACGTGACGTGCCGTGGAGGGTCAACCGTGAGCCCGTCTGGGCGTGGCCGATCCACCGCCGAGATCGCACAGGGTGGGCAACGCACGATGCGTTACCCACCCGGGCGTCACAGCTGATGCGTTAGGCCGCGACCTGATCGTCGAGTCTGAGAATGAACCCGTGTGTGGCGCCGACTGCGTCGCTGTAGGTGCCCAGCAAGGCTCCCCTGTCATTGAGGCTCTGGAGGTTGCTGCTCACCCCTTGGGGGTCATCGATCGTGGTGAACTTGCCGTTGCGCAGCACATACCCATGCGAGACCATGCTGCTGTCCACGTAGTAGCCGGCCAGGACGCCTTTGTTGTTGATCGCGAAGCCCACCGTACCTTCACCGGTTGCGGCACCGGCGCGTGGGTCGTTGATCTCGTGGAAGTGTCCGTCCCGGTACAGGACAGCGTGGAGCACGTTGCTGCTGTCGTGGTAGCCGCCGGCGATCACCCCGTGCTCATTCATGCCGGCAAGGAAGGTGCCGCCATTCGGTGCGTTGGCAGTTCCCTCATGGGGGTCGTCCACGGTGGTGTAGCTGCCGCCCCTGAGGATGAAGCCATGGAGCTTGTTGTTGCCGTCGACCATCAGCCCCGCGATCAGACCTGAGTCGTTGATGCCCCCCGGGATGGTGCCCCTCGCCGCGCCCGTACCGGCGTTCGGATCGTCGAGGGCATTGAAGTGCCCGTTGCGAAGCAGGAAGCCGTGGTACGCGTTGCCGCTGTCAACGTAGTATCCGACGATGCCTCCGTCCGACGAGATGTCGATGGGGTTGGTGCCCTGGAATGGAGCAGTTCCGGCGTTGGGGTCGTTGATTGGTGAGTACCGTCCATCGTGGTACAAGAAACCGAAGTTGTCGTTGCTGCCGTCGACCCAGTCGCCGACGACATCCCCGTGGTTGTTGATCCCCGACGGGAAGGTGCCCTGCCCAGTGCCCGTTCCCGCCCCCGGATGGTCGAGCGTCTTGAATTGGCCGTTGAGCGTGGAGCCTGCCGCAGCCGCCCTGACGGGGGCGGCCAGCAGCCCGACCGCCACGACCGCAGCCATGACCGGCAGCAGCAGATACCTTCCGGCACCCCTTGGTTGATCCACTCTCATGGCGTTTCTCCCCGAGGGCCCGCCCGGGTGGGCGATCTCAACCCTCTATGTGTCAGGCGCTAGGAAAAGCCTCGCGATGTCAGGAACGCAGCCACTCCTCAGGTGCTGGCCTCGACCCCGCGCACGTCGAAAGAGATGGGCGTCAGGCGCGGGGGCAGCTGAACGTGCTTCGGGGGCATCGGCCTGCTCTGCTCCAACACTTTGGCCGCGTGCACTGCCGCACCTCGATGAACCGCTACACTCCGCGAGCCTCGGGGAGTGGGCTGCGTCGTAGGGAATGGCTGGGAGATCTCCGACCCAGCCTCAAGGGGGAAGCAAATGGAAGCTACAAGAATTGTCCGGGTCGTGCTGACAGCAGGGCTGCTAGCCGGCGTGGGCGTCGCTCCGAACGTTGCGGTGGCCGCAGCGAGCAGCGGTGGCCACCACACGCAAATGATCTTCGTGTCGCCCCAAGGAACCCCGACCAATTCGGGGAAGTCGTGCGCGACCGCCCTCTACACGACGATCCAGTCAGCAGTGAATGCCGCCCCGAGCCGCGCCACTGTGGTCGTGTGCAAGGGGACATACGCGGAGGACGTCGTCGTGTCCTCGCCGCTCACCCTCAGCGGCCGCAACGCCACCATCCAAGGAACCGCGACGACGGCGTTCCTGTGCGATCAACTGGGCCCGAACGGCCCGGGCACGGCTCCGTGCCTCGCCGGCGTGACCATCAGGAGCTCGCACGTCTCCATTGAGGGCTTCACCGTCACGGGCGCGATCGGCGAGGGCATCCTCGCCACCGGCACCCTTGCAGGCGGCTCGGTCTCGGACGTGAGCATCAAGAACAACAGGGTCGTCGGTAACAATCTCGGAGGGATTCCTCCCAGTCCGAGCTCTTCCTACCCGCAGTGCGCTGCCCAGGGCCAGATCCCCGGTGACTGCGGCGAGGGCATCCATCTCATGGGCGTTGCCAGCTCCGTCGTTGCCGGCAACCACGTCAGCGCCAACGAGGGTGGCATCCTCCTCACGGACGAGTTTGGGCCGACGCATGGCAACCTCATCGAAGACAACACGATCACGGGGAACCCCTTCGACTGCGGCGTCACCGCCCCTGGGCACAACCCGTTTGCGCTGGACGCCAGTGGCAATCCGCAGCCCTTGGTCGCCGGCGTCTACAACAACGTCATCCGTGGCAACCGCATCACAGACAATGGGTTGCAGGGAGAAGGCGCGGGCGTGCTCTTCGCCAACGCAGGGCCGGGCACGGCCTCCTACAACAACTTGGTTGAAGGCAACTACATCGCAGGCAATCAGTTGTCGGGCGTGACCATGCACGCGCACACCCTTCCACCGGGACTCTTCGAGGATCTCAACGGCAACCGGATCATCCACAACGTGATCGGCCGCAATAACGTTGGTAGCCCAGCCGTCCCCGGCGATCCCCTCGATGGCCCGCCCGCGCAGGACTTTCTGACCACCGGCATTCTGGTGTTCTCGGGAACCGTGCCCGTGCACGTGACGATCAGTGACAACCAGATTTCCAACGACCAGTACGGTGTGTGGCTCGGGATCAACGGCAACGTGACGGTGTCGCGGAGCGGCAACTCGTTTCATGGCGTCGCCACGCACTTCTTCACCTTCAGCTGAGCAGTACGTCACCGAGGTGACCCTTCGACCCTCGCCGGGCCGTCCGGCGGGGGTCGATGACCGCGAGCACAAGGGCGTGTCCCCCTGGAGGTGGCTGCGCAGTCCGGCGATCGGACGCCTCGGGGCCTGGTCGCGGCGGCTGGTGATCGTGAGTCGGATTGAGGACGAGTTCGCGGCTGCGATCAGCCCCGTGGTGGCGGAAACCCTCCTGCTGCGGCCCCTCAGCCCGACAATGGAGCGATGAACGCCACCGACCTGGTCGCCAACTCCGGCGACGCTGATGTGGCGCACGAATGCCACAAACGCCTCATCCAGATCGGGCCGCCACTTGCGCACCGTGTACCAGTGGGGGATGCGCGGCATCGTGGAGGCGAACTGCCATCGGACAGCGGCGATGAAGGTGCGGGCGTCGTCGGGTGTGTAGGTCACGGGAGCACCTTGCCGCATGCCGGCGACAGGAGGGTGTCGTGGACTTGTCGAGCACGGACCAAGCGAACGGTCCCGTCTGCGGTAGCACCAGACCTCGCGGCCGCCGACTGATCACTGTCCGCTACTGCCATCCCGAGCCCGTAGCCACTTCTCAAACGTAGCGTTGCACAGCACGGCCGGTGAGCGCTGAGCGCGGAGCCGGGTGATCGCTTCGTCCGCCGACAGCCTGTCGTCCATCAGGACGGAGGCGGCAACCAGCATCGACCGATTCAGCCCTGCCTGGCAGTGAAGGAGGACGGTGCCGCTGCGACGAGCCGCCTGCACCCAGGCCACGATGGAGTCGATTTCAGCGGCGTTCGGCTCGACGTCCGCGTCATACATCTTGACTGTCAGAGTGGACGTGAGCGAGTGGTTCACCGTGTAGGCTTCCCACTGGTACAGCGACACCACGTGGTCGAAGAACCGCGGCAGGATCATCCCGTCCTCGACTCCGCCCACCCACAGGTTCGGGGCGATCTCGGTGATCAGCGGGTTGTCGAACCGCATCCCCTGATGCACGGTGATACCGGTCATCCGGTGGACGGTCGGGTCGAGAAGCGCGTTGTAGTGATCAGTGTTTGTCACCTGGGTCTCCATGGAGTGGTGCCGGAGCGTCAAGGCAGCCGACGATCGATGCGAGGTCGGAGAGCGTCGTGTCGCTACCTGTCAGGGCGCTCCATATGGCCGCAGGCGGTGCAGTTGCGCAGCACGCGACCACCTTTCTCCCCCTCGAAGAAGGCGTGCTCGCCGCATACTGGACAAGGGCCGATGAGCTGCGCGCGACCGCGGCTCGTCATCTTCGCCATGTCGAACCGGCTCTTGAGCACGCGCGGGCTTTGCGGCGTCTGCGTCCGCAGGGCGAGCGAATCCAAGTAGTCGACGGTACCCACGAGCCGTGCGGAGTTCGCGACGGTGGCTCCGTATGCCGCCGACAACTGAACCGCACTCGACCGCAGCGACGTCAGTGCGTTTGCAGCCGCATCGAGATCACCGTCCTCGGCGGCCAGCGACGTATCCATGTCTGCCTGCATCTGCAGCCCCACGGCAACCCGCGCAACGATGCTTTCGTCGACCGGAAGAACCGCCTCTTCATCGGCACTGACCAGGGCGATTTTCAGCGAGTGACGCGCCTCGATCAGTCCGTCGGCACCGAGACCTTCCACGAGCACCCGCACATCGAGGTGATTGCCGGCCATCTCAACGGGCGTGGTGAGCTCAATCAGGAAGTCGCGGCCGCGCACCATGTCGCCCAATGACACGCGGACGCCGTCAGCGATGTCGGCCTGCCGCAATCGGTTGAGGTTGGAGCCCACTGCCACGGCCGCGGCGACGTTCATGGTGACCTCGACATTGCGTGCGGTCGCCGCTGATGCCTCGAGGAACTCGCCCGCGAGAATGCCTTCCAAGTCGTCCAGTTGGGCAACGTGGTGGAACTCGCCATTGCCGCACTCCGCAACATGGCTCATGAGGCCGAGGTGGTAGTCGACCCCCACCCCCAGTGTCGAGGTGGTGATGCCGTTGTGCGCGGCGCCGGCGGCGACC
>JALYTM010000341.1 GCA_030854305.1 Candidatus Dormiibacterota bacterium | reverse complement strand
GGCCTGAGCGGACCACGACGCGTCGCCGCGCAGGCCTCGCACGTACCCTGGCGACGTGACGATCCCCAGCCTGCTCGCGCACGCCGCCGACGGGGGGCGCATCACCCCCGACGAGGCACTGCTGCTGTACACCGACGCACCGCTGCATGCCCTGGGCGAGGCCGCCGACGCCGTGCGCAGACGTCGGTTCCCCGACGACATCGCCACCTACATCATCGACCGCAACATCAACTACACCAACGTGTGCGTGACCGCGTGCAAGTTCTGTGCGTTCTACCGCGCGCCCGGGCACAGCGAGGGCTGGACGCACCCGCAGGAGGAGATCCTGCGGCGCTGCGCGGAGGCCGTCGACCTCGGCGCCACGCAGATCATGCTGCAGGGTGGGCACTCGCCCGAGCTGGGGATGGAGTGGTACGAGCAGACCTTCGCCGCGATCAAGGCCGCGCAGCCGTCGCTGACCCTGCACTCGCTCGGCGCGTCGGAGGTCGTGCACATCGCGCGAACGTCGGACCTGGACTTCGCGTCGGTCATCGCCCGGCTGCGCGACGCCGGGCTCGACTCGTTCGCCGGCGCCGGCGCGGAGATCCTCGTCGACCGCCCGCGCACCGCGATCGCTCCCCTAAAGGAGTCTGGCGCCATATGGCTCAGTGTCATGGAGACCGCACACGGCCTGGGCCTGGAGTCGACCGCGACATTCATGATGGGCACCGGCGAGACCGCGGCCGAGCGCATCGAGCACCTGCGCCTGATCCGCGACGTCCAGGACCGCACCGGCGGCTTCCGCAGCTTCATCCCGTGGACGTACCAGCCGGAAAACAACCACCTCAAGGGCCGCACGCAGGCGACGTCGCTGGAGTACCTGCGCATCGTCGCGGTTGCGCGGCTGTTCTTCGACAACGTCAACCACCTGCAGGGCTCGTGGCTGACAACCGGCAAGGACATCGGCCAGCTGACCTTGCATTACGGCGCCGATGACCTCGGGTCGATCATGCTCGAGGAGAACGTCGTGTCCTCTGCCGGCGCACGGCACCGTTCCAACCGCACCGAGCTGATCGAGCTGATTCGCGGCGCCGGGCGGATCCCCGCGCAGCGCGACACCCTGTACCGGCACATCGTCGTGCACGACGACCCGGCGAACGACCCGATCGACACGCGCGTGCACTCGCACTTCAGCTCGACGCTGACCGGCGCCAAGACGCTGCCGGTGATCGACCTGGCCGACGCGGCCGCCACCGCCTGACGACGACGACCCCACCTCCTGCGAGTTGTTCTCGAGTGGTCGCGTCCGGACACCGGGAAGCGATAACAAGTCGCAGTACGAGCCGCCGCGGCGGCGCGCGGCGGACGCTAGCTAACCTTCCCCAATGTCCGTGGCGGTGTCTGTCTCGCTCGGCGTGGCATCCGCCGTCGTATACGGCGCCTCGATCGTCATCCAGCACGGCGTCGCCCAGCAGCACGCCGACGACGAACCCAGCGCAGCGGGCTTGTTGCGCCAAATGCGCAGCCCCGCGTGGCTGTTCGCCATCGGTGGTGACTTCGTCGGATTCCTGCTGCAGATCGCCGCGTTGTCGACGGGGTCGGTCGTGCTCGTCCAGCCGCTCGTGGTGTTGATGTTGCCGGTCGCCCTGATGGTGAGCTTCCTGATGGGCGGCCCGCGGCCCGGGCGTGGTGAGTACCTCGGCGTCGCGGCGGTCCTGATCGGCCTGGCAACGTTCCTGGCCGTGCTCGGGCACGGCGGCATGACCCATGTGCCCAGGCCGCGCTACACCGCGATGACCGTCGGCATCGTGCTCGTGATCGGCCTGGTCCTGTGCCTGGCGGTCACCGGCCGCAACCGCGTCGTGCGTGCGGCCACCTTCGGCGCCGTCGCCGGGCTGTACTTCGGCACTCTCGCGGTCATGGTGGACGCGCTGTCCGAGCAGGCCTCGCGCACCGACGGACTATCGGCGCTCTTCACCCACCCGCGGGGGTACGTGCCGCTCATCGGTGCCTTCCTCGTCGGCATGAGCGGCATCGTGTTGACCCAGCTGTCCTTCCAGATGGGCGCGCTCGGCGCGACGTTGCCGGCCAATCTCGTCGTCGATCCGCTCACCGGCGTGGTGCTCGGGGCCGCCCTGCTGCGCGAGCACCTGCCGACGTCGCCCTGGCACGTCGTCGTCTACGTCGTCTGCATCGGTGTGGTGCTCGCCGGCACCATCCGGCTCGCCAACCTCAACCGCGACACCCGACGGCCGGACTCCGGCGTCGCCCCGGAACCGACGTGAGGGAGACTTCTCGTGTGACACGCGCGGCGCTGGACAAGCAGCCCCGCGA
>JALYTM010000340.1 GCA_030854305.1 Candidatus Dormiibacterota bacterium | reverse complement strand
CAACAGCCCCGTCGAGGCGCGCGTCCGTCGCGGCTTCCTCCGCAGCGCCCGCGCGCGCCTCGAGCAGTTCAATCCGCTGGTCATCGCGGTCGCCGGCAGCTACGGGAAGACGTCGACCAAGCACATCCTCGCCCACCTGCTGCAGCCGTACGGGGAGACGCTGGCGACGCCCAAGAGCTTCAACACGCTGATGGGCGTCTCGCGCACCGTGAACGACCTGCTCGAGGACCGTCACCGCACCTTCCTGGTGGAGATGGACGCCTACGCCCCCGGCGAGATCGCAGCGATCTGCGGGCTGGTCCGCCCCCGCAACGCGCTGGTGACGTCGGTGGGGCCGCAGCACCTCGAACGCTTCGTCACCATGGACCGGGTCGCCGGCGCCCTGTTCGAGACGGTGCAGGCGTTGCCCGCCGACGGCTTCGCAGTCCTCTACTCCGGCGACGCGGAGTCGGCGGCACTGGCGCGGCGAGCGCGCCGCGAGGGGCGGTCGGTGGTGACGTACGGCATGGACGGCGATGCCGCTGACCTCGATGTTCTGGCCAGTGATGTCACGATCACAGGCGAGAGCGCACGGTTCACCTGGTGCTGGCCGGCCGAGGGCCTGCGTCAACAGCTGACGGTGCCGCTGCTCGGCCGTCACCAGGTGCTCAACGTCAGCGCGGCGCTGGTGACCGTGCACCGGCTGGGCCTGCCACTGCAACCGGCGCTCGACGCGGTGGCCACGCTGACGCCCGTCGAACACCGCCTGCAGCCGGTACCGACCGGCAACGCCATCACCGTGATCGACGACTCGTACAACGCAAACCCGGTGGGCGTGCACAACGGCCTGGAGGTGCTGGCCGAGATCGACGCGGGTTCACGGATCCTGGTCACGCCAGGCCTGGTCGAGCTGGGAGCGGTGGAGGACGCCGAGAACCGTCGCTACGGTGAGCACGCGGCGAAGGTCTGCGACCACGTCATCGTCGTCGACGCGCGCCCCGCCCGCGCCTTCCGCGAAGGGCTGATCGCCGGCGGCCTCGGAGAGGACCGCATCCACGTGGTGCGCTCGCTCGAGGAAGCCACCGTGGTGATCGGCCGGGTGGCGACGGCGGGCGACGCCGTGCTGTTCGCCAACGACCTTCCCGACACATACCTCGGCGCCGCCTGACGGTCGGTCGCGGCACGCGCCTCGGCCGATCATGCGGAAGTTGATTCACAACGTCTCAACGGGTCCATACTGTGCACCGCGCCTCCGGGCCCGAATCGTCCCACCACTTCGTTGCACTCCATCGATGCCCCATCACACCACCGAGCGCACCTGCGCATGAGTCCGCAGCTCGAAGAGCAGACATCGCGACGCGCCCAGATCCGTGCGATTGCCGCCGGGCTCGTGGACTCGCCGCGCATGGGTCGCCGCTTCCATGTACCCGCCGGTGTCGCACTGGAACCGTCGGCGCGGCGGCGCAGGTCAGGGCGCCCGCCGCGTCCGCGCCCGGAGCGCCCCCACCATTCGCCTCTGCTGCGACGCGCCATCGGCGCTGCCGTCCTGCTGTTGCAGGTCGGTGTGCTGGCGGCGTTGTTCGTCGCCCCGACGTTCCGGGTGCACACAGTGGAGCTGAGCGGCGACCGCCTGCTGGGGCGCGACTCCCTGCTGTCGGCGGCCGACGTTCCGCGCTCCAGCCTGTTCGCGGTCGACAGTGACGGTATCCGCGCGCGCCTCGCGCAGCTGCCCTGGGTGCGCAGCGTCAGCGTCACCACAGTGCTGCCCGCAACGGTGCGGATCTCGGTGACGGAATGGCAGCCGGACCTCGTGCTCAGCCACCTGGGGACCAGCTCATTCGTCGCCGCCAACGGCGCCAGCCTCGCGGTCGCACCCGCCGATGCGGCCCAGGTGAAGGTCGGCCCGCTGCTGCTCGACCAGCGCCCCGGTGTGCAGCGCTCGCTCCCCGCCGGCATGCCCGACCTCCTCGCCGCCATCGCCCAGCGCTGGCCCGCCGTGTTCGGCAGCGGTGTTGCCGCGTTCCAATGGTCGAGCGGCGGCGTCTTCTCCATCTGGAGCAGCACCGGCTGGGAGGCGATCCTCGGCGACGTCGACAGCACCGCTGCACTGGCAGCCATCCCCGGGCAGCTCTCGGCCCTGGCGGCACTGCACGGCCGCGTCGACTTCGCTTCGCCGGCGTTCGGCTACGTCGACATGGAGAACCCGGTCGAGCCCGCGATGGGCGGCCACCCCGGGCTCTCCGCCGCGCTCAAGGCGGAGATCGCCGCGGCCACCACTCCGGTGTCGATGTCGTCGCCCTCCGCGTTCGTCGGTGCCGCCGCCACCGGCGGCCCCGCGGTCGAGCCGACAC
>JALYTM010000339.1 GCA_030854305.1 Candidatus Dormiibacterota bacterium | reverse complement strand
GTCATCCATTCTGCTCCGTCGCAAAACCGGCGAGCGAGGTGCGTGCCGCGGCGCCCTCGGCTGCCACGGGTCCAATGATCGGCTCGTATCCGCCGCGTTCGATCTCGCGCGCCAGCTCGGGGCCGCCCGACAGAACCACCCGGCCCTGGTTGAGCACATGGACGGCGTCGGGCTTCAGGTACTCGAGGATGCGCGGGTAGTGGGTGATGACCAGGACGCTCATGTGCGGCCCGGCGAGGCGCATCACGCCGTTGGCGACGGTGCGGAGCGCGTCGACGTCGAGCCCGGAGTCGGTCTCGTCGAGGATGGCCAGGCGGGGACGGAGCATCGCCATCTGCAGGATCTCGGCACGCTTCTTCTCCCCGCCGCTGAAACCGTCGTTGATGTAGCGCGCTCGGAAGCTCTCGTCGATGCTCAGGCTGGTCATCTCCTCGTTGAGGCGACGGATGAACTCGCGCGCGGGCAGCTCCTTGCCCTGTGCGCGCAGCGCGGCGCGGAGAAAGTTGACAGTGGTCACGCCGGGGATGGCAGTGGGGTACTGGAAACAGAGGAACAGTCCGAGACGAGCGCGTGCATCGGCGTTGAGCGCCAGCAGGTCGCCGCCGTCGTAGGTGACCGACCCGGAGGTGACCACGTACTTGGGATGACCCGCGAGGGTGTAGGCGAGCGTGCTCTTGCCTGAGCCGTTGGGGCCCATCAGCGCGTGCACCTGCCCGGCGGGGATGTGCAGGTCGACGCCGCGAAGGATCTGCTTGTCCTCGACGCTGACCGAAAGGTTGTCGACGACGAGGTCAGCGGCCTGTTCAGCCATGGGTGTGGTCCTCCACCGTGTGGTCAGGCGCCATCGCGTCGAGGAGCGACCGATCATGGATGAGCTCGGCCAGCGAGGTGTCGCTGAGTACCAGCTCGATGCTCTGCTTCAGCCGCTGCCACAGCCCGCGCGACGCGCACTCGCCCTCGCGGGCGCAGTTGCCGGTCACGTAGCCGGTGGACACGCACTCCACGGGCGAGATCTCGCCCTCGACCGTGCGCACAACCTCGAGGACGGAGATCTGCTCAGGGGCGCGGGTCAACGAGTAGCCACCGTGGACTCCGCGGGTGCTCTCCACCAGGCCGCCGCGTCGCAGCTGGCCGGCGAGCTGCTCGAGGTAGGCCAGCGGCAGCTGCTCGACGCGAGCCACCTCGGCGATGCTCAGCGGCCCATGGCCGAAGGCCTTGGCGAACTCGGTCATCATGCGCAGCCCGTAGTGCGCCTTGGAGCTGACGCGCATCGAGAACGAGCCGGGGGAGTCGCCGCTGCGGCGGACCTCGGAACGGGGGATGTGGGGCGTCTGCGTAATTCCGACCGTCATGGTCAGGATTATACGTCAGACCCGAGCCGTCCGTCCGCCCGGAGCCGCTTCGACAGCGTCGAAACACCCGGCTCCGGCGCATACCCCGGTGATCCGCCGCACCGCCTCTCGCACCTCCTCCTCGGTGGTGTCGCGGCCCAGGCTGCAGCGGACCACGGCGGTCCGCCGGGGGTCCTCGCCGATGGCCCGGACGACATGCGACTCGCGCACCGCACCGCTGCTGCAGGCGGACCCGCCAGACACCGCCAGCCCGCGCAGGTCGAGTGCGGTGAGCACCGCGTCGGTGGCCGCACCGTCGACCAGCAGGGTGGCGATGTTGGGCAGCCGCGACGCGCCGGCAGCCGCCACTCGGACCCCGGGGATGGCGCCGGCGAGCTCCTCCAGGAGGGTTCGCAGGCCGAGCATCCGCGCGGCCCCCTCGGCGGTCACCAGGCCGGCTGCGACGGCGAAGCCCACGATGCCGGCGACGTTCTCGGTGCCGCTACGGCGACCCCGCTCCTGGCCGCCGCCCTCTGCCTGCGCCCGCAGGTGGGTCCCCCACCGCGCGTACAGCAGCCCCACCCCCTTGGGCCCGTGGCACTTGTGGGCCGAGAGGCTGAGGAGGTCGGCGCCGATGTCGTCGACGGCGACGGGGATGCGTCCCAGTGCCTGGACAGCGTCGGTGTGGACGAAGGTGGCGGGGTTCCGGCTGCGGACGGCCCGGCCCACCGCCGCCACATCCTGCACGGTGCCGATCTCGTTGTTGGCGAGCATCACCGACACCAGGACGGTGTCCTCGCGCACCGCGGCGGCCACTGCCGCGGGGTCGACCCGGCCCTGGCGGTCGCAGCCCACCACGGTGACGGTCGCCTCGCCGGCATCCTCCAGGCCGGCGGCCGTCGCCAGCACCGCCTCATGCTCGATGGCGGTCACCACCAGGTGGCGGCCGCGCTCGCGTCCCCACCTCTGCAGCACTCCTCGGACGGCGAGGTTGTCGGC
>JALYTM010000338.1 GCA_030854305.1 Candidatus Dormiibacterota bacterium | reverse complement strand
CCACCAGGATCGCGCCCTGCACCGCCAGCCTCTCGACGGCGTTGAGGAAATGCTCCACCGGGATGCCGACGGCGGCGCCGAGGGCGGTGAAGACGACCACCCACAGCACGGTCGCCGGGATCATGCCGGCCAGGAAGGTGCGGCGGGGCATGCGCACCGCGCCCGCAACCAGCGTGGTGTAGATGCGGAGGCCCGGGATCAGGCGGCTGACGGCAATCCCGACCCATCCTGCCGATCGCATCCGTTTGGACACGCGCTCGAGGTTGCCGTCCTGGTGCAGGCGCCGCGCCAGCGAGGACAGGCCGCGCTCACCGACTGCGCGCGCCCAGACATAGCCGACCACCGCACCGGCCACGCAGCCGGCGATCGCCAGCGGTACGAAGACGAACGGGTTGAGACCCCCGGACGCGATCAGCAGCCCGGCGGCGATCAAGGTCACCTCACCGGGTGCGAACGGCAACGGCACGCCCGCCTCCTCCGTGAACAGAAGGCCGACGAGCAGAAAGATGGCCACGGTGCCGTGCAGGCCCTGCAGGAAGGTCATGCCGTCACCACACTATGTCACGCGCACCCGGAGTGGGCATACTCGCCCTGATGCAACGGCGGTCATCGACGGTGTCGGACGTGTCCGGGCTCGGGCCGGGCGCGCCGTTGGCGCAGTCACGACACGAGCCGCCATGGGTGGGCAACTTCGCCGACCTGTCGTATGAGTGGCGACGCCTGGTCTCCGAGGTGCTGGGAACATTCCTTCTCGTGCTCGTCGCCGTGGGTGCCGACGTGGCCGGTGCGGTGACCGGCGAGCTGCCGTCTCGCGCGGCAGCGGTCACCGCGCCCGGCCTGATGGTGATGGCGGTGATCCTGTTCATGGGCCGCATCGGCGGCGCTCACCTCAACCCGGTGGTCACGATCGCCTTCGCCCTGCGCCGCGAGTTCCCGTGGCGGCGGGTGCCCGGGTACGTGGCTGCCCAGCTGCTGGGCGGGATCCTGGCCTGCGTGTTCCTGTGGGCGTTGTTCGGCCGTCCCGGTAGCTTCGGGGCGACCCTCCCCGCCCCCGCGGTCAGCGACCTCCAGGCCATGTTCGTGGAAGCCGTCCTCACCCTCGGCCTGGTGAGCACCATCCTCGGTACCGCCTCCAGCGCGCAGAACGTCGGGCCGCTGTCGGCGATCGCGGTTGGTGGATACATCGCGCTGGCGGGGCTCTGGGCCGGTCCCTTGACCGGGGCGTCGATGAACCCGGTGCGCTCGTTTGCGCCCGCACTGGTGAGTGCCGACCTGGCCCACGACTGGGTGTACTTCGCCGGGCCACTGATCGGCGCGATCGTGGCGGTGGGGTTCGCGTACATTCTGCGCGGCCGTGGCAACGACCCGGCCGCAACACTGGCCGCGCAGGGTCAGCCCCCTCAACAGCACTGACAGGAGCGAGCCGATGCCGTCGACCGAACGTTGGACTCGCGTCCCGGCGCCGCACGACTTCCCGGCGGCGCTCGACTACCTGACCCTGCTGTTCGACGAGCGCACCGCGGCCGCCCTGGTGGCCGGTCTCAAGAAGGCCCCGCTGAGCAGGCGCAAGGCCAAGGACCTGCTGCGCTCGTCAGGCCTCGGCCTGATGCCGACCACCGACCCGGAGGTGACCAAGGACCTCAGAAAGGTGAAGAAGGGGCAGCAGCTGTCGCCGGTGCTGCTGGTGCGCGGCGACGCCGTCACCGGGCGCCCACTGATCGTCGCCGACGGCTACCACCGCATCTGCACCTGCTACCACCTCGACGAGGATGGTGAGGTTCCCTGCCGCATCGCCGGGCTGCCGCCGGCCAACGACAGGACCGCGTCTCCGCGCCGCTCGTCAGTCTGAGGCGCTGCGGTCCTGCATCTCCCATGCGTGGTCGAGCGCATGCCAGGCCAGGCGCCGTGCCGCGTAGCGTGGTGACCAGCCGCCGGTGCGTGCCGGGGCGCCGGAACGGTCTGCCCTGACCACGTCGAGGATGGCCCGGCGAACGGCGTCGCGAGCAGCGCTGTCGGTATGTGCCGGTTGAGGCAGGCGCACGCCGATCTTGGAGGCGAACGCGTGCTCGGCTCCGAGCACGTGGTCGACCATGGCGTCGCGGTCCCGGCCGCCGCCGCGCGGGCCCTTGCGCAACGTGGCCGGTGACGACGCGACCAAGTCGTCGAACACCGTCCACGCCGCCTCCAGCAGGGTGGCGACGCGCCTCGCGCCGGCCGCTGTGGTTTCGCCGGTCTCGGCGGCCGCGGCGATCGCCGGTGCCCCGAACTCGGTGGTGGCGTTACCCTTGACCTCTTCGACGACTGTGAAGGCGTCGGCGCCGTCCACGCCGGGCAGACG
>JALYTM010000337.1 GCA_030854305.1 Candidatus Dormiibacterota bacterium | reverse complement strand
ACCCCGAGCCGGCTCAGTAGCGCCGCTGCGGGTCACTCTCCCTGGAGCGCTCCGGCGCCGCTGACCCGGGAGTCGCTCGCTGACCGTCGGCCCTGCCCTACTGCGGCGTGAGGTCTCGACCGGCATACTCTGACGACACCCGTCACGAGAGGCCAGCCATGACCACAGCGCCCCCTGCCGAGACGCCCGTGCGGCACGGAGTCCACTCCGAGGTCGGCACCCTTCGCAAGGTGCTCGTCTGCCGGCCCGGCATGGCGCACGAGCGCCTCACGCCGACCAACAGCGACGACCTGCTCTTCGACGACGTGCTCTGGGTCGAGAACGCCCAGCGTGATCACGCCGACTTCGTCGCGATGATGCAGGCGCGCGGCGTCGAGGTGCTCGAGCTGCACGACGTGCTCGCCCAGACGATGGACGACCCGCAGGCCAGGAACTGGCTGCTCGACCGCAAGATCGTGCCCAACCAGGTCGGGCTGGGAATGGTGGACGGCACCCGGGCCTACCTCGACACGCTGTCGACGACTGACCTCGCCGAGCACCTCATCGGCGGGCTCGCCACCACCGAGCTGCCGGCCGACTTTCGCAGCGACTACGTCGAGCTGGCCCGCGAGTCGACCGGCACGGGGGAGTACCTCATGCCGCCGCTGCCCAACACGCTCTACACGCGCGACACCACGTGCTGGCTCTACGGCGGGCTCACCCTCAACCCGCTCTACTGGGGGGCGCGGCACGACGAGACGCTGCTGATGAAGGCGATCTACGAGTTCCACCCCGACTTCGCCGGCTCGACGGTCTGGTGGGGTGACCCGGAGAAGTCGTGGGGCCAGGCGAGCTTCGAGGGCGGCGACATCATGCCCATCGGCAACGGCGTCGTACTCATGGGTATGAGCGAGCGCACGTCACGGCAGGCGATCACCCAGGTGTCGGCGGCGCTGTTCGCCCAGGGTGCCGCCGAGCGCGTGATCGTCGCCGGGATGCCGAAGCTGCGTGCGGCCATGCACCTCGACACCGTCTTCACCTTCGCCGACCGCGACATCGTCACGCTCTACCCGACGATCATCGACGAGGTGCACACCTTCTCGCTCTACCCCTCCGACAAGCCGGCTGGGTTCGAGGTGCACGACGAGGGGTCGGCGGCGTTCACCGACGTGGTCGCCGAGTCGCTCGGGCTGACCGCGCTGCGGGTGATCGAGACGGGCGGTGACGTCTACGCCTCCGAGCGTCAGCAGTGGGACAGCGGCAACAACGCCGTCGCCGTCGAGCCGGGCGTCGTGTTCACCTACGACCGCAACACCTACACGAACGCGTTGCTGCGCCAAGCCGGTGTCGAGGTGATCGAGATCGTCGGCGCTGAGCTCGGCCGAGGCCGCGGCGGCGGTCACTGCATGACCTGCCCGATCGTGCGCGACCCCGTCGACTACTGAGCCCGCCCTGCGCGCACGGTCGGCTTCGTTAGGGTGACCGGGTGGAACTCGACCCCGGCACCGCACGTCACCTCCACCACCTGCTGGCGACCGCCCAGGCCAAGGGCCGGCTTCCCTCGGTGGCCGCCGGGCTGGTGCGTGACGGCTCGCTCATCTGGAGCGATGCCGTCGGAACGCTCGACGGGCGCGCTGGTGGCGATCCTACCGACGCCGACACGCAGTACCGGATGGGCTCGATCACGAAGACCTTCGTCGCTCTTGCGGTCATGCGCCTGCGGGATGCCGGTCAGCTCGACCTGCTCGACTGTTTCGGTACCCACGTGCCGGGCACGGCCTTCGACGACGTGACGATCGCGCAGCTGCTGTCGCACGGGTCGGGCCTGCAGGCGGAGACGAACGGCCCGTGGTGGGAGCGCACCCCGGGCGTCTCGTGGGACACCCTCATGGATTCGGCTGTGCAACAGCGCTTCCGGGCGGGTCGTCGGTTCCACTACACGAACGTCGGGTACGCCGCGCTGGGCGAGCTCGTCGCGCGGGCGCACGGCACCGGCTGGTTCTCGGTCGTCACCCGTGACCTGTTGGCGCCCCTCGGGATGACGCGAACCACGCAGCGGCCATCGGGCACAGCGGCATCCGGCCTGGCGGTGCACCCCTTCGCCGACGTGCTGCTGCCCGAACCGGAACACGACGCGGGCGCGATGGCACCGGCCGGCCAGCTCTGGACGACCGTGAACGACCTCGCCCGCTGGGCCGGGTTCCTCGCCGGCGACACGGGCGACGTGCTGAGCACCGACACCCTGGCCGAGATGCTCGAGCCGCACACCGTCGTCGACGTGCCCGGGGTCGCCTGGACCGGTGCCCACGGTCTTGGCTGGCAGCTGTGGAATGTCGAGGGTCGGCGTTCGGCCGGCCACGGT
>JALYTM010000336.1 GCA_030854305.1 Candidatus Dormiibacterota bacterium | reverse complement strand
CGACGGCGTCGCCGTCGCGGGCGGGCGCCTGTTCATCAACGCTGCGGCGCCGTTGGCCGCCACTGCCAGGAGCAGCGCGAGCAGCGCGAGCCAGAAACCGATGGCCGCGTGGATGTTGAAGAACCCTCCCAGTCCGCCGCTGATACCGATCTGCGACAACGAGCCCCCGCTCGACGTGGCCAGCTTGTTGATGATCGTGGTGGAGACGGTGCTGTTGTCGATGACCAACAGCACCGCGGCGAGCAGCGCCGCACCACCCGCCACCGGGACACGCCGCGCCGCCGGCAACACTGTCGCGACCGCGCCGACGATGACCAGGATGAAGGCGATGAGCATCAGGGGCTGCACGCCGATGTTGCCCTGGTCGCCGCCTGGCGAGGGCGCCGACGTACTCCCGGTGTCGCACCCGGGGATGTTGCTGGTGTCGGTGCTCGGGTTGGCCCCGAACGACAGGTTGAAACCACTGTAGGTCGCCAGGTCGCGGTCGGCGAGGTTCCGGATGCACTGCGTGGCCTGCGCCGCCTGGCTGCCGCCGGCACCTCCCAGCGACCGCAGCGCCGGACCCAGCGCCGACTGCGAAGCCGCGGTGTTGCACGACACACCGACGAACGGAAGCAGGAAGCAGAGCGCCGCAAGGATGAGCAGCGCCGGCGAGCTGCCGCGCGCCGTCTTCCGCACAGCGTCGGTCGTCATCGCTGTCTCTCCCTTGGTAGCAACGTGCCGAGGACTGTACCGACCGACCGGCATCTTGTGGGAGGTGTCGCGCGGGTCAGCCGACGCGGTCGCCGGGGAGGCAGTCGCCGTCGGGACGCAGCAGTCGCACCGCGTGCCCGCCGCGTTCGTACACGCCCAGCACCAACACTTCGCTGCGCACCGGTCCCACCTGCCGCGGCGGCAGGTTGACGACCGCCACCACCAGCGTCCCCACCAGCGCTGTCGCCGCGTAGTGGTCGGTGAGCCGCGCCGAGGATCGGCGGACACCCAGGTCCCCGAAGTCGACGGTCATCCGGTAGGCGGGCCGGCGCGCCTCCGGGAACGGCTCGCACGCGACCACGCGGCCCACGCGCATGTCGACCGAGACGAACTGGTCAGCGGGAATGGTGGGGGCTGCGTTCTCAGGCACCCCGGCAGTATCGGGATGCTGCAACAACGCTGTCTATACTCGTGCGACAAATGCCACGAAGGGAACGCGTGCGCAACCGTGGCCGCCTCCCGCTGCTGGGGCTGGTCGCGATGGTCGCCGCCGGGTGCGGAGCGACACCGGTCGACCCCGCGCTCCTGCTGCGCGACGCCAAGGCCGGCATCGACGCCGCCTCCGGCGTCCACTTCACGCTCACCAGCAAGGACGTCAGCGGTGGCACCGGGCCGGTCATCACCGGTGGCGAGGGCAACGCGCTGCGACCCGACGGGTTCTCGGGCAGCCTCAGCGTGGTCGACACCGGCTTCACGCTCACCGTGGACGTGGTGTCGGTGGGCGGCGCCTTCTACGCGCAC
Organism: Candidatus Dormiibacterota bacterium; assembly: GCA_030854305.1. Taxonomy (GTDB): domain Bacteria; phylum Chloroflexota; class Dormibacteria; order Aeolococcales; family Aeolococcaceae; genus Aeolococcus. The sequence continues at coordinate 850 of JALYTM010000336.1, read as the reverse complement.
ACGCCGCTGACCGGCGCCGGGTACCAGAAGACCAACCCCTCGACCTACGGGTTCGGTGACCCCGGCAAGCTGCTCGACCCCAGCGCCGGTCTCTCCAGCCTGCTCGCGGTGTGCACCGGCGCCGCCAGCACCGACAGCGATCGGCTCAATGGCGAACAGCTCGACGAGGTCACCTGCGCAATGCCCGGTGCGCAGGTGGCGGCCCTGCTCACCAGCGCCGACCCCTCCAAGCCGGTGATGGCCACCATCGGCGTCGATGCGAGCAGCCACCAGCTTCGCCGCGTGGTGCTGGTCGGGCCCTTCTTCAGCAAGACGCAGTCGAGCACCTTCAGCGTGGTTCTAGACAACTACGGCGCGAACGTGAGCATCACGCCACCCGCGGGTTGACCGTGGTGCAGACCGAGGGCGCGGTGGCCCGCGCCGCACCCCGGCGCCTCAGGTTTGCGGCGGCGGGAGTGCTGTTGGGAGCCGCCGACACCTACGTGGTGGTGATCGTTCTGCCCGCGATCATGAGCGCCGTGGGACTCGACCTCGCCCACCTCAGCCAGGCGACGCCGATCGTCAGCGGGTTCCTGCTCGGCTACGTTGTGGTGCTGCCCCTGCTCGGCCGGCTGTCGGACCTGCACGGGAGGGGCCCGATCCTGGTGGCGTCGCTGGTGCTCTTCGCCGCCGGCTCGCTGGTGACGGCGTCGAGCAACGACCTCTGGTCGGTGATCGTCGGGCGCACTCTCCAGGGTGCCGGCGGGGGCGGCATGGTGCCGGTGACGCTGGCGCTGGTCGCTGACAACTGGTCGGTGGAGCGCCGGGGTGCCCCGCTGGGCGTCATCGGCGCCGTGCAGGAGCTGGGGAG
>JALYTM010000057.1 GCA_030854305.1 Candidatus Dormiibacterota bacterium | reverse complement strand
GGCGTCGGCGCGGCGCTGGGATCCGGTGCGGGGGTCGTGAGGTCCGGACCGGGTGCTCGAGGCGTCGATCGCCGCCTTGACCAGCGCCCCACCCTCGGCGTCGAGCTGGCCGCGGAGGATGACGACGCCGTCGAAGGTCTGGTCACAGGAGAACCAGCGCCGCTCGTGGTTGCGCTCATCCTGGGCCAGCACTCCGTCGGCATCGATGCAGTGCCGGGTGTACACCGCCAGCTGCCACATCCGCCCGGGGTCCACCTTCTCGGCGGCGGTGACCAGGGTCTCCTCAACCGCTGCGGTCGCCTCGGTGCCCACGTCGCCGGCCAGACGGGCGATCAGCGACGCATTGGTGAACGAGGTCCGGCCGGCGCGGAAGCTGGCGGTGGTGCGGGGGAGCTCGTCGAGGAGGCGGGACATGCGCACCCGCTGCACAGCGGCGGCCCCGGTGAGCCCGCAGGTGCCGCGCAGCCAGGAGACGGTACTCGCCGCCCCCTCGGCGAGGGCGCCGTGGTGGGTGTCGAAGCGGCGCAGGCGGCGGAGGAACTGGGCTTCGAGGCGGTCGATCTCGCGGCGCATGGCGGCGAGGTCGTCGCCGATGGCGTGGGTGGTGTGGCCCTCGATCGACTCCTCGGCGAGCGCATCGACAGCTCCGGTGAGGTGGTCGACGGCACTGCTGGAGATGGTGGCGAGCATTCACTGATCATAGGAACATCCGTTCGCAACTGCAAGTGCGCAACGCGGACAAAACCCAATTGTTACAAGGACTTTTGTCCGTCCGATGTCCGTCACGATGTGCCTTCGAACACCGTGCAGCGCGTGCAGATGGCACGACAGACATCTGTCGCCGCACCCGCGCACAGTGATGTCACAGCAGACGCACTGGAGGCATTGACATGACCGAGCAGGAACTGACCGACAAGGCCGAGAGCGAGGCCTTCGCTCGCTACATCGCCCTGCGGACCGCCTTCGCCCCGTGCTGGGGCGCGCAGGGTGCGGCCCGGACTGTTCGTGTGCGCATTCCCCGCCAGTCGACGAGGAAGGGGTGGGCAGACTGGCTGCCAGCGTCCGGCGACTGACGCCGGACGTCTGGCGCGCGGACCACGGATCGAGCACGACGCTCAGGTGGTCTGGCACGATCACGCGCCGTGACGAGTCGCCTCGCGTGCGTGTGCATCGACTCCGTCGACCCGTTGCCCTTGACCGAGTTCTGGGTGGCGGTTCTGGGCTGGGTGATCGTCGACCGGGACGAGACCGGGGTGAGCCTCGCCGCTCCCGGGACGAGGATGCCGACCCTCGACATCATGAAGGTGCCCGAGAGCAAGGCGGTGAAGAACCGTCTGCACCTCGACCTGCGGGCCGACGGCTGCAGCACAGCGGAAGAGCTGGACCGGCTTCTGGGGTTGGGGGCAACCCGCGCGAACGTCGGTCAGGGCCCGGACGTCTCCTGGGTCGTCCTGGCTGACCCCGAGGGCAACGAGTTCTGCTTGCTGGAGCGGACCGCGCAGGAGGTCGAGACGGCCGCTGACTGACCGCCGCCAACCGAAACGGTCGGGGAATCCCGGTCAGAGCGGCGACGGCGGAACGGCGTCATCGGACCGCAAGGTGCGGCGCAGTTTCATACGCGTCGACTGAGGAAACGACCCCGCGATCACGAGGTGCCCGCGATGCGACCCACCTGGAAGGATGCCGCCACCAAAGTGCTGATGGCCGCCGCGGCCACCTGCTTCGTCGGCTACATGCTCCGGGGCAGCGTGCCCGTGGATGAGGACCCCGCCACCATCGCCGGCTTGCTGATCGCCGGAGCGCTCGCCATCGCCGTCGGCGGTTGGGTAGCCGTCAGGTCAGCGCACGGGCTGGCGTATGCAACCGTCGGTGTGGGCAGTGTGGCGCTCGTCGTGGGCGCGCTCGCGCTGATGAGCGAGAACCTGCTCGACCTGGCCGTCCGCCGGGGCATCCTGGTCACATTGATGACCACGGTGGCGGGTGTGTCGGCGGTTCTCCTGTTCCACCACGCAAGGCGTGACCAGCAGGAGGCGGTTCAGCTCCGAGCGGGCTCCGGCCGAGGTCTGCCGAACAGTGCGTCGCGAACTCCTGACGCAGGGTGCGATCGTCAGCACAGGTGACCCGGAAGTCGACGAGGTCGAGCAGTCGCTCGCGCGCAGTGCGCTTGGCCGCCTCGGCCATCGTGAGCAAGTCGCGCCTGTATGGTTGTTTGTGAACAACAACAGGCTATGGGCGGCGCGCCCGGCCTTCACACAGCGAAGCGAAACATGCTGATACGGCCTGCCCAACGCGAAGACCTCGCGGACATTGATCGGGTCATCATTGCCGCCTTCAGAGAACACGGCACCGCCGTATGTCAACTCGTCGCCTCGTTGAGAGCATCCAACCTTGCCCTGCCAGATCTGACATTCGTGGCTGCGGACGAGGCTGAGATCGTCGGCTTTGTGTCTGTCAGCGTGATGGAAGTTGAGCGTGAGGATGGTGACCCGTTTGCCGTTCTCAATCTCACTCCGCTGGCTGTTGGACCTGGACACCAAGGCCGAGGAATCGGGGCGGCACTGGTTGAGGCCGCGATCATGACTGCGAAGAATCGTCCCGAGCCGCTGCTGTTTGTCGAAGGCCGTTGGGGATCAAACTCCCTCTACGGTCGCTACTTCGAGCCCCGCGCCACCAACATCGCAGCGCCATCCGAAGTCCCCAATGAGGCCGCGTTCCAAATGCTCTGGCTTCCACGTTACGACGAGAGCAGGCATTACGGACAAGCGAAATATCCAGACGCGATTCGCCAGATGGTTCATTCCGAGACGGACCGAGTCTCCGAGGGTCTGACCAACTCCTCCGCCGAGGTGGTCGGATAGGTTTTCAGGGCCTCCTCGCACGCGCGGAAGCCGGCCGGCGGCGGGTGGCGGCGTCAGCCGAGGATCGCCTCGTCGGCGACGGCGTGGTCGGTGATCCGTCGGTACAACCGGTCGCAACAACGGTGACGAGCAGGGGGCGAGAAACACCGGGCCCTTCCGAATGCCGAGTGTCCTCGCCGCTCCTCGTACCGCAGGATGGTCGGTCCTGCGGCCGTTCGCCACCAGAGCAGGTCGGCACTGCACAATGGGCCGTCAGTCCCTTTCGGCGGTGACGGTGGAGCGGCCGGACGGCGTAGCGGCAGCTGACGCCGCAAGGCTCATGGAACCTTGCCGCTCGACGCTGTCCGACCGGGCGATGAGCTGCTGGTCTGCGCCGGCGACGTGGTGCCCGCCGACGGCGTGGGCCCGCCGGTCAGTGCGTCGCGAACTCCTGGCGCAGGGCGCGATCGTCAGCACAGGTGACCCGGATGTCCACGAGGTGGAGCAGCCGCTCGCGCGCAGTGCGCTTGACCGGCTCGATCTGACGGACCAGGTCGCTCTTGGCGTCCTCGAGTGTGGGTCCATGGCCCGTCGCGAGGACACACGGTCCGTCCTGCAGGTCGACGTAGAGCACCTGATGGCCGCCCCCGGGCGCGTTCTCGACGTGGATGCACGGCAGCCTTCCTGGCTGCCGGCGCAGGGCCGTCCGTGCCCATCCCCCAAGCCGTGCGACCGGGGTCGCCCGGTTCCCTGAAACGTGGCGCATTGGTTGCCTCCCAGAACCCCGAGGCCGCCGCCGCGCCCTCTTCGTGAACCGCATCCTACCCATCCGGTGGTCAAGGACGGACCAACAGAGTCTTAGGGTCGGGTGAGGCAACTCCTGGACCTCGTCGCGGAACGGGTACCCGAGAGGGCCTGGGTGTCTCGGGGAAGCCTGGCCGCCGGCCGGGGGTGAGGCCGGCGACCAGGCAGGTGAGTTGCTGACCGGCTAGCCCTGGATGAGGCCCGAAGGCTCAAGCTCCGGGCCGTGCAGGCGGACCAGCCGGGTGACCTGTCCGGTGAACAGGTTCAGGGAGCCGAGGTAGTTCTCGGGGTACCCCGGCGCCGGGCACGCGGCCGGTGCGGAGTTGGCGTTGCAGGGGGGACGTCGGCGACTGCCTCGCCGCTCCGGAAGTCGCCGTGGACAACGTCGACGGTGTCGTGCGCCGAGCCGGTGGCGAAGAAGGTGGCGGCGTGGCGGGTCGCGAAGGCGGTGTCGTCAACGGAACGGCTGGCTGGCACACGGGAAGTAGGGATTTGACATGTACAAACCATGACAGTCGCGCTATCATGTTACGATGGCCAAGCCTCCACTGGCCGCGATGCCCGACGAGAAGCCGGACCCCCTACGCGAGGTGCTCTCGAACGTCGCCGACGTGGCGGTTGAGCTGGATCCCGCCGACGTCGCCAAGTCCACCGCCGGAGAATCCGCGGCAGGCAGCCCGCCGGCGGGGCGCACGTTGCTTGAGGACGCGCGCAAGCAGGGCGTCTTCGGGCTCCTCCAGGTGCTCGGTCCCGGGCTGATCACGGGGGCGTCCGATGATGACCCCTCCGGAATCGGCACCTACTCCCAGGCCGGCAGCCAGTTCGGGCTGGCCGCCCTGTGGTTGGCTGTCTTCACCTTCCCGCTGATGGTCGCGGTGCAGGAGGCGTGCGCCCGCATCGCGCTGCACACCGGCGTCGGCCTGGGTACGCTCCTGCGCCGCAAGTTTCCAACCTGGCTGGTCGGCGTTTGCATCGTCGCCCTCTTCGCCGCCAACACCATCAACGTGGGAGCGGACATCGGTGCCGTGGCGGCGGGCGGGAACCTGCTGAGTCCGGGGCACGTGCCCGCGATCTGGCTGGTCGTTCCCGTCGCCCTGCTGATCGGTGTCATGCAGCTACGCCTCCCGTACGCGCTCATCTTCCGGGTCTTCAAGCTGCTGACGCTGGCCCTGTTCGCGTACATCATCACAGCGATCGTGGCTCACCCGACGCTACTGACGACCCTCAAGGCGACCGTGGTGCCGCAGATCCGCTTCAGCAAAGACTTCCTCGGCATCGTGGTGGCGATTCTCGGCACGACCATCAGCCCATACCTCTTCTTCTGGCAGGCGTCGAGCGAAGTCGAGGAGATGAAAGCGGCGGGGGCGCACACGGAGGCACAACGGCGCGGAGTCAACCGCAAGGAACTCAAGGCAGCGCGGGTTGACGTCGTCGTCGGCATGCTGTTCAGCCAGATCGTGATGTACGCGATCATCCTCACCTCGGGATCTGCGCTCAACGCGTCCGGCAACGGACACATACAGTCGGCGGCGCAGGCAGCTGAGGCCCTGCGTCCGATCGCCGGCCCGTTCGCATTCATTGTCTTCGCGGTCGGAATCATCGGAACCGGTCTGCTCGCCATCCCTGTGCTCACCGGCAGTGCGGCCTACGCGGTGAAGGAGTTCCTGGGGATCCGCGGCAGTCTCGCTGACCGACCGCTGGCGAGGCCGACGTTCTACGGAATCATCTGCCTGGCCATGGTGCTCGGCTTGGCAATGAACTTTCTCAACATCGACCCGATCAAGGCTCTCGTGGTCACCGCCATCATCAATGGCATCGTCGCGCCCCCGATCCTGGTTCTCATCGCTCTGCTGGCCCCAGACCGGTCGGTCATGGGCGAACAACGCAGTGGCCGGTGGAGCAATGGATTCCTGTGGGCGGCGACGCTGTTGATGGGCGGCGCGGCCTTGGCGCTGCTGGTCACACTGTTGTGAGCGTCGTCCACATCAGTTGAGGATGTTGACCGCTCGTCCCGCGACCAGTGCGACGGTCAACAGTGATGCCACCGACTGCAGCCCCATCAGGGATTTGGCCAAGCGGGTCAGTGGCAGGGTGTCGGTGGGGCTGAAGGCAGTCGCGTTGGTCAGGGATACATACAGGTAGTCGATGAACGTCGGGCGCCAGTCCGGCGGCGCCTTGTCGGGAGCATTCATCTGGGGATACAGGAAGTCGGGATAGACCGCTGTCCCGGCGAGCCGGCGCGCGGGGCCGGCCGCTGTCGAGCTCCCAATACCACAGTCCGAAGATGATCACGTTGGTCAGGTAGATCTCGATCGCCGAGAAGAGCAGCGTGCGTCCGGTTATCACCGAGCTGTGCGTGAGGAGGGTGTGCACGAGGAGGACGAGCGAGGCGACGTTGCCAACGTTGGCGAGCGCAATCAGGACGACGGCGGCGACGCGGCTTGCGCCGGCCTCTCCGGCGTTGCGGTGCGGGCGGGCGATCGTCAAAGGGACGAGGATCGCCCCCTCGAGGACAGGAAGAACCCAGCGCGGCCCAAGCAGGAGCTGGTCAGGCAGGGTGACGTACAGGCCGATGGCGACGACCACCGCGAGGGTCGCAGGCCACCGTGCTTCGAGTGGAGCAGGATCCGCAGTTGTGGGTTGCGGTTCGCGCGTGGGCATCGACGGGGACGATACCCGACGTGGCTGGGCGACATGACCAGCAACGACATCGCAGTGAAAGCCGCGAAGCCATGGCAAGCGGGCGGGCTCTGGTCTGACGCTTCGTGACCTGCGCGTAGTCCAATGGCCGTCGTGCGGGTGCCTCGCGATCTTGGCGGACTCACTGACCTGCTCTCGCGGGAGGGGTTTGTCTCCGCGGAGGAGGAGGCACAGGAGCTGCTGGCGTGCGCTGCCGGCGACGGCGAGCGGCTGGAGGCGCTGGTGGCGCGGCGGCTGACCGGTGAGCCGCTGGCGTGGGTGACGGGGAGCACCACGTTCTGCGGCTTGGACGTTCGCGTCGACACGGGCGTGTATGTGCCGCGGTGGCAGAGTGAGCAGCTGGCGCGTCGCGCGGTGGAGCGGCTGCCGGCGAGCGGGATCGCTGTCGACCTGTGCACCGGGGCGGGGGCGATCGCCGCGACGTTGAAGGCGGAGCGCCCTGGGGCGCGTGTGGTGGCGACCGACGTGGATGAGCGCGCTGTGGCCTGCGCGCGGGCGAACGGCGTGGAGGTGTCCCTGGGCGACATGTTCGGTCCGCTGCCGGGCGGGCTGGAAGGGCGCGTTGACGTGGTGGTCGCGGTGGTGCCGTATGTGCCGACGCCGGAGCTGCCGCTGCTGCAGCGGGACACGTTCACGTTCGAGACGGCGTTGGCGTACGACGGCGGTGCTGACGGGACCGACGTGCTCCGGCGGGTGCTGGCGGACGCCACCGCGTTCCTGCGCCCCGGCGGCGCGGTATTGCTGGAGCTGGGTGGTGACCAAGCCGAGGCGCTGAGCGGCGACTTGGAACGGCTCGGATATGGCGACATCAGGGTTCTCGTCGACGAGGACGGGGACGTACGCGGCATTGAGGCGACCTTCAAGGCTCCCCGCCGAAGCCGCCGATCCGTCCGCACATGCGAGGCTGACGGCTCACTGTCGCATCCCAGCCGCACACCGAGGATCACCTCTTGAGCTCCCGCATCGACCGGATAACCGATCAGCTCGGCAAACCCCTGGCGGTGGTGCTCGCCGCCATCGCCGTCATTGCCTGGGCCATCGCCGGGCCCTTTCTTCACTTCTCGACGCAGTGGGAGGTGAGCGTTCAGACGGCGACCGCGGTGATCACCTTCCTGATGATCTTCTGCGTGCAGCACACCCAGAGCAAGGACGACGTCGCCATGCAGGCCAAACTGGACGAGCTCATCCGCGCCAGCGACGCCCGCAACGAACTGATCGGTATCGAGCGCGCACCGCGCGACGACATCCAGCAGCTGCGCGGCTCACTGGACTGACGCGGCCTGGCCGAAGTGGCCGAAGCCGACGGGCCGTATTGACTCTCTCCGCTGTCCATCTGTGGATCCTGCTAGCGTTATTTCATGGCCGAGCTTCCCGAACTAAGGGCTCCCGCTGCAACAATGTCGTCAGCCGGAAGTGTGCGGGCGGATGGTGTAGTTCCACTCCCCGTGGAATGCGTCCGG
>JALYTM010000335.1 GCA_030854305.1 Candidatus Dormiibacterota bacterium | reverse complement strand
CAACCTCATGGACCGTCGTGTGATGGGCGACTGCGTGGTGGCGCTGACGCACCCCGGCGACCGGCTCAAGGAGTACGGAGCCGGCGCAGCGCACAGTCGTTTCCTCACCGCCGAGCTGGTGCCCGAACTGGAGAAACGCCTGCCCCTGCGCGCCGAGCCCGCCGGGCGGGTCATCGCCGGCGCCAGCTTCGGGGGAATCGCCGCGGTGACTGCCGCGGCCCGGGCGCCCGGATTCTACGGCGGGCTGCTGCTGCAGTCGGCATCGTTCCTCTGGACCACGGTGGGGCGTGAGCACCAGGGCGGACCGGTCTTCGATCCCGTCGTCCGCATGGTCAACGAACTGCGCGCCAATCCGATGCCGATCGTCGAGAAGATCTTCCTCAGCTACGGCGCGTTCGAGCAGTCGGCGCAGCGCAACCTCGCCATGGTGGCCACCCTGCAGCGCCTCGCCGACGATGTGAAAGTGGTCGAGTCGCTCGACGGCCATACCTGGACGGGCTGGCGCGACCGCATGCTCGACGCGCTCACCTGGCTGTTCCCCGGTGAGGCGCGGTACATCTACCCGTGAGCCCGTCGATGCGCGACACTGCGCGACCATGAAATCCACGGACCGGTGGTACTCGTCGCGCGTGGGGACCGACGTCAGCGTGGTGCGGTGGGGTCACTTCGGTCGGCCCGTCATCCTGTTCCCGACCGCCGGCGGAGACGCCGAGGAGGTCGAGCGGATGGGCCTGGTCGCCGCCCTCGCTGGCCTCATCGAAGCCGGGCGTATCAAGGTCTACTCGTGCGACAGCGTCGCCGGCTGGGCGATGGCACGCGGTGACGGCGACGCCCGCTACCGCGCCGCCCTGCTGAACGGTTTCCACGAGTTCGTGCGCCACGAGATGATCCCGGCGATCTGGACGGACTGCGGCTCACCGGGCCTCGACGTCACGGTGACCGGCGCGTCGATCGGCGCGTTCAACGCGCTCGCCATGCTGTGTCGGTACCCCGACGTCATCGACGTGGCTATCGGCATGAGCGGCACGTACGAGGTCGACGGCTTTGTCGGCCCGGACGCCGGCGACGACCTGTACTTCGCCACGCCGATGTGGTTTGTGCCCGGCCTGGACGGCGCCGTCCTCGACCGGCTGCGGCACCGGTTCGCCATCCTGGCATCGGGCGAGGGGAGGTGGGAGGACATCGACCAGTCGTGGCGACTGGCGTCCGTCCTCGGTGCCAAGGGAGTGCCCAACCGCGTCGACGCGTGGGGCAAGGAGTACGACCACGACTGGCCCACGTGGCGCAGCATGCTGCCGGTGTACCTCAGCGACCTGACGTAGAGGCGGTGCCGGCGCGCTATGGTGCGCGAACCGTGAATGACACCTCGCTGCACGACGCCCGCCTCGCCGTCATCGGCGCAGGCGCGATGGGGGAGGCGATGCTGGCCGGCATGCTCGCCCAGGAGCTGATTTCGCCTGCGCGGGTGATGTGCAGCCATCCACGGTCCGACCGGCGCCAGGTTCTCGAGGCCACCCACGGTGTGGGCACGTCGGCGGACAACGCTGCCGCGGTCGCCGGCGCCGACGTGGTGCTGCTCGCCGTCAAGCCGCAGATGCTCGCGCGGGTGATGGCCGATCTGCGTGGTTCGCTGCGGGCAGAGCAGCTGGTCATCAGCGTGATGGCCGGGGCGAGCACGCGGGCGCTCGGTGAGGGGCTCGACCACCGGGCGGTGGTGCGGGCGATGCCCAACACGCCCGCACGCATCGGCCAGGGTGTGACCGTCTGGTACGCCACTGACAGTGTCGATGACCGCGGCAAACAGCGTGTGCGCACCATGCTTTCTGCCCTCGGCCGCGAGTTCGAGGTCGACGACGAGCGCCAGGTGGTCATGGCCACCGCGGTCAGCGGCACCGGGCCGATGTACATCTTCTTGTTCATCGAGGCGCTGACGGACGCCGCGGTGCATCTCGGTTTCCCCCGCCACGTGGCCCGCGAGCTGGTCCTCGACACCATGTCCGGTTCGGCCGCTTTCGCCCTGCAGAGCGGCAAGCACGTCGCCGAGCTGCGTGACATGGTCACCTCCCCAGGCGGAACATCGGCCGAGGCCCTGTACCAGCTCGAGAAGGGCGGCCTCCGGACGGTGGTCAGCGACGCAGTGTGGGCGGCGTTCGAGCGAACCCTGGCCCTGGAGGCGAGGCTCGAGGGACGACCGGAGGACCGTCCGACCGGGCGACCCCGCCAGCAACGCTCGTAGCGGCATGGCTGCCGTCCCGCCGCCGCCGCCAGCTCCATCCCCGGTGCCTGGGACGGCGCCCGGCGCGACCGCACCACCTCCTCGTGGGCGTGGCCGCGGCCGGGTGCTGGCAGCGGT
>JALYTM010000334.1 GCA_030854305.1 Candidatus Dormiibacterota bacterium | reverse complement strand
GCCCGGCGGCGGCCAGCCCTGCAAGCAGGTCGCGTCGCCGTCCGGGGTCGAGCTCGCTGAGCACGTCGTCGAGCAGGAGGACGGGCATCACGCCCGCCCGCCGGGCGATGTGGCGCACCTCCGCCAGTTTGACGGCCAGCACGATGCTTCGCTGCTGTCCCTGCGACCCGGCGCTGCGCGCCGGCCGTCCGTCGATGAGCAGCTCGAGGTCGTCGCGGTGCGGACCCGCCAGGGTCACGCCGCGCTGCACCTCCTCCTCGCGCCGGCGGGCCAGCGTCGCCAGCAGGGCCCTCTCCGCTGCGACGCGGTCGTCGGTCGCAACCATGCCACCGTCGGGGATGTAGCGGAGGTCGAGCACCTCGTCTCCACCACTGATCTGACCCAGCACCTCCGCCGCATGTGGCGCCAGCTCGCGCACCAGCTCGGCGCGCATCACCTGGATGCGAGCGCCGCACGCCACCAGCTCGGTGGTGAAGCCGGGCAGCTCGGCGGCGTTCGCGCTGCCGGCCCGGACCTGTCGCAGCAGCGAGTTCCGCTGCTCGAGGATGTGCCGATACCGGACCAGGTCGGTCGCCGCGCGGGCGTCGAGCTGTGAGAGGACCACGTCCAACAGCCGTCGCCGCCCGTCCGGCCCTGCTTTGACCAGTTGCAGGTCTTCCGGCCAGAACAGCACCACCGGGCAGAGGCCGAGCAACTCCCGCGCCGGGCGAGGGCTGCCGTCGACACTGGCGGTGCGGCTGACCCGCCCGCTCTCCGGGTCGCGACGAAACCGAACCGCGAGCGTTCGGTCCGCCGCCGGGCGCCTCACCGTCGCTTCCACCAGCGCCTCGTCGCAGTGCCACCGGACCACGTCGCCGGCCACCGCGGCACGGGGCGAGCGGGTGAGCAGGAGGGTGGCGACCGCCTCGAGCAGGTTGGTCTTGCCCTGGGCGTTGCGTCCGCCGATGAGGTTGAGTCGTGGTCCGAGGTCCACGCTCTGCTCCGCGTAGTTGCGGAAGCGGTACAGGCGCAGCCGGTCCAGGCTGCAGGCCCCTTCGGCGACCGCGGGAAGGACGACCGCGCTCACGGTGCCGCCGGCGTGGCCATCGCGTTGATCAACGCCGCGATTCGCGCCGTGGCGTCGGGACGGGCGGCCTTGCGCACAGCGGCCCGCATCTCCGCCAGCGCCGGCGAGCGGGGAGACGACAGCTCGGCGACCGCATCGACCAGCTCTGCGTTGCCGGGTACGTAGCGCCCGGCGCCGATGTCCACCACCCACTCCACGTTGCCCCGCTCCTGGCCGGGCAGGTACCAGGTCAACAGCAGTGGCAGACCGCTGCACAGGGCTTCGCTGATGCTGCCCGGGCCGGCTTTGGTGACGGCGACATCAGCCGCGCGCATCCAGGCCGCCATGTTGTCGACGAAGCCGTGGACCAGCACCGGCCGTCCATGGCGGTCGCGCAGTCCCCGGAGGTCGGCGACGGCCTGCTGGTTGCGGCCGCAGATCACGGCCAGGTCGATGTCGAGGTCGGCGGCGGCGAGGGCGCGGGCGCGCCGGGCGATGCTCCCGGAGCCGTCGGCGCCACTGCAGACCAGCACGGTGAAGCGGCGGCCGTCGAGCCCCAGTGACCGTTGCAGCTCGCGCCGCTCCGCGGCTCGCAGCGGCGGCCGGCTGAATGCCGAGTCCACTGGCAGCCCGAGCATGTGGCAGTGCGAGGCGGGGATACCCGCCCGACGGCAACGATCGAGCCCGCCGGGCGAAGGGATGACCACGGCGTCGACGTCTCGGCACGCCCAACCGGCGTGGATGTCGACCAGGTCGGTAATGACGGTGATCACCGGCACCCCCGGGGCCCGCGCCGCCACCACCGTTGCCGCGACGTGGTTGAGCAGGGGGTGGAACGAGACCACCGCGACGGGCTGAAGCCGGTCCACGAGCGCTTCGAGCACCGGTCGGAGCGGACGCAGAGCAGTGTGTCGCAGTGCGGCGATGGCGGCCCGCGAGTTGGTGCTGTGGTAGAGCGCACCCCACACCCACCGTCCGTGCTGGATCAGCGGCCCGTAGAGGCCGGCGGTCCGGCCGAGCACACCCGGGGAGACAGTGCCGGCGGGGTCGACGATCGAGACCTCGAACCGACCGGGGTAGTCGGTCGCGAGCCGCCTCGCCACCGCGGTGGCGGCGGCCCGATGGCCGCCACCGGTGTCTGCGATCAGGAACAGCAGCGGGAGCGGCACCGGGCGAGCGTACCCAAACCGCCGCGCCCCACTCGGATCGACGAGCTCGCTCAGGTGGCGAAGTCGATCGCCCGGGCCTGCAGGCCACCCGGGGAGAAGCGTGTCAGGGCGACAGGCCCGGTGCCGTCGGCGTTGGCGACGAACGCCTGGAC
>JALYTM010000056.1:6780-7882 GCA_030854305.1 Candidatus Dormiibacterota bacterium | reverse complement strand
CTGGTCAACATGCGCGCGACGCGCCTTCAGCAGGACACGGCGGCCGCCGCGGACCCAGTCCTCGCCGGCGCGCTGCCGGCGGCCGAGAGCCTCCAGCGACGGCTCGCCGCAAGCCAGGAAAAGGCCTTTCACGTGTCGACGTATCTGACGTTGCGCGCGGCTACGGTCGCGGCGCTCGACGCGGGAACGGAGCTAGTGCTCTCATCCGCCCGCGCAGTCCTGTGCCGGCTCCAGCCGTGCACCTTTCGCATGTTCGACGGCCTTCTCGCAACTCAGTGTGTCGGCGTCGACCACCTGCAGCGCAAGCGGGTGCTCGACACGAGCTCGCTCACCACGTTTCTGCCGTGGCTCGACGCGGACCTTCAAGAGCCGGGCGGGCTGATGGTTGGCCGCAATCGCTCGACCGGGAGCCCGGTGACGATCGATCCATTCGACGCGCGTCGATATTCGAACGCCAACATCGCGGTCTTCGGGCACTCGGGCGCAGGCAAGACGTACCTGCTGTCGACGCTCGCGATGAGTGCCCTAGGAACGGGCACCCAGGTATTCCTGATCGATCCCGAGCATGAATACGGACGGCTGGCCGCATCAATTGGAGGCGTCGACGTCCAGCTAGCGCTGGGCTCGGGGCACGCGCTGAACGTCCTCGACCTCCGCCCCGGCGACCAGCGCGACGAGACCTGGCTCGGTCCCGCCACAGCCGACGCGGTCGACCTGTGCGCAACCGTGTGCGGCGGGCTCGACGAGCCCGAACGCGCGGTCGTCGAAGCTGCCGTGCGAACTACCTACATGCAGGAGGTGCAACCGCTGCTGCGGGACGTCGCGCGCAGGCTGCCTGAAAACTCGCGTGTCGCCGCGATCCTGGGTCGGTGGGTCACCGGCAGCCTCGGCCAGATGTTCAGTGAGCACACCAACGTCGACCTCGAGGCGCCCATGGTCGTCTTCGGCATGCGTGAGCTGCGCGACGAGATGGTCGCGCCCGTTCACTTTCTGCTGGCCGAGGCACTGTGGACCCGCATCAAGCGCCGCGAGCGCAAGCGCATGCTCATCGTCGACGAGCTCGGCCTTCTGTTCGAGGACCCGACGATCAGGCGGTTCGTGG
>JALYTM010000056.1:0-6770 GCA_030854305.1 Candidatus Dormiibacterota bacterium | reverse complement strand
CCACCCAGAATCCAGGCGACCTGCTCAGCTCAGAGGCGGGTGCGGTCGTGGCCACCAACCCCGCCCTTGTCTTCTTCGGCGCGCAGCGCCCGGGTGAGGCGGCCAAGCTGCAGCGAACCTTTCATCTCAGCCACCGGCAGCGTGCATTCCTTCAGAGCGCTCGGCGTGGCGAATTCTTGCTGTCGGCGGGATCGGATCGGCTGGCGGTCAACGTGCAGGCGCCACCGTGGCAGGAGGACGCCATGGCACGGGCGCGGGCAGGCGCGATGGCGAGCATGAAACGGTAGGCTTAGGTCGCAATGCAGCGAGTGCTTCATTACCGGTTTTACGGCCTTCCCGGTCACCGGTTGGAACGTGTGCACGAGCAGTTCGATCGGCTCGCCGGCGCAAGGAGTTGGCGCTGCGACAGGCCATGGATCGCCAGCTCGTTCTCGCGTGGCCTGTTCGAGATGGAATACTTCCGTCACCTCCAGGCCGACGAGGCGGGCCAGGTCGTGGCGTCGGGCTTCATCAAGATGGCCGGTGACGAAACGGATGCGCTCATCATCTCGATCTTCCTTCGCGACCTCAGCGCGGAGTACGGGATCCGCGTGCTCCTGCTTGACGAGGACCACCCGCTCGCCAAGCTGCGGCGGCTCGAGTTCGTGAGCGGGCGCCTTTCTACCGGGCTCACGCTCGAGGAGGTGCTCGCGAAGCGGCCGGTGATCAAGAAGGTCGAGGGCGAACGCATCCTCTTCTATCCGCCGACCTTCAGGTTGCACTCGCAAGGCCCGCCGAGCCCCGAATGGGCGTATGCGCTGTGCGGCATCCGCGCCTACGCACCCACGCTGCTCGAGGCTGAGCAGGAGGCGCTCAAGATTCTGCGGGGCTTCGGGCACCTTGGCCACTGAGGCGATCGCCTCCGAAGGCGTCCTCGCAGCGGCGGACGGAACGAAGCTTGCGTATCGTGCATGGCCCAAGCCGCAGGCAAGGATCACTTTTGCCGTCGTGCACGGGTTGGGCGACCACGCCGGCAGGTACGCGGCGTTCGCCGACGCCATGGGCGCTCGTGGCATGGCGACCTTTGCGCTCGACCTGCGCGGCCACGGCAAGAGCGCCGGCCAGCGCGGCCATGTCGACTCGTGGTCCCAGTGGACGGATGACTTTGCAGGATTTGTCCGACACGTCGAAGGCCGGGTCCCAGGCGAGGTGGTGCCGCTGGGTCACTCTTTCGGAGGAGCCGTCCTGTTGTCGACAGTGCTGGACGGGAAGCTCCCGAACAGCAAGCGATTCATCGTCTCGAGTCCGGCGCTCAAGGTGAAGGTGGCGGTGCCTCAATGGAAGATCAGCCTCGGCAAGGTGTCGTCGACGGTCATGCCGCGGCTCGCCCTGGACAACGAGGTGCACGCCGACTGGCTCTCGCGAATCCCAGAAGTGGTGGAGGCGTACCGGATCGACCCTCTGGTGCACCCAAAGATCTCAGCGCGCCTCTACACCGAGTGGCTCGGCGCGACGCAGGACATCCTGGACCGAGCGACTCAGATCAGGGAGCCGTTCCTCATACTGGCAGGCGCCGATGATCGGCTCATCGATCCAGCGGGCAGCGTGGAGCTGAGCAAGCGAACCCCGAGCTGGAGCGAGTTGCAGGTACTCCCCGGCCGCTATCACGAGCCCTTCAACGACCTTGGAAGTGACGAAGTTTTCGGGATCATCGAAAGGTGGCTCAGGGGATCCTGAGCCTTCACGCCTCGGCCCTCCTGCCGCTTGCCAGCCGGCTCGTTCCGGACCCGGGCTCATGGCTCGCGTGGATCGTCGTGGGACTGATCGCAGGCGCGGTCGCAGGTCGAGTCGTTGCCGGCAGGGGCTTCGGATGCGTCGCCGACATCGTGGTCGGCATCGCGGGGGCGCTCATCGGCGGCTGGTTGCTGGGGGCCTTGTTCGGCGTGAGTGGAACCGTTGGCTTCTGGGGAAGCCTCGTCGTCGCATTTCTCGGGGCGGTGGTCCTGCTGGTGGCGCTGAAGCTACTGTCCGGCGGCCGTCTCTGAGCTGAGCCCGGCGCGGCCGGACATGGCCATCCGTTCGATCTCCGCCGCAATCTCCGCCGGGACGAACAGCGGGATGTCATGCGGGGTGTCGAACCACCGCACCTCGACGCGTGGCGCGTTCGCCTCCAGGCGCTTTGTCCCCGTCTCCTTCCAGTCGCCCATGCGGCCCGGGCCGCCGCGGGCGAGCAAGGCGGCCGCCGGCCCCTCCAGCTGAGTCCACAGGTGGTCCACTGGCGACTCGTAAAGGCCGCGCAACAGCTCCAGCCGGATTGCCGAGGTGAGCGTCAGGACAAAGGAGGTGCCGTCGAGCATCACGCGCGACATCACGAATGGCTCGAGGTCGTCGCCCCACGCGGTTCCGAAGTCACGTCGACAGTCGTCGACGGCCTGCGCGAACGAGGAGTGACGAGGGAGCGGCGGCTGCATGATCGCCTGGCCCTCCTCCCAGGTGAAGAGGTTCGATGCGCTCTGCACCGGCCCATCGATGAAGACCAGCGCTGAGGCGGTATCGGGGTGCCGTGCCACCAGTTCCAGCGCGACGGTCGCGCCCCACGAATGCCCGGCGACGATGGGCCGGTCGAGGCCGAGCTGCTGGATGGCGAACATCGCATCGCCGAGCAGCTCGTTCATCGCGAAACCGTCGGGCAGAGCCGGCATTCTCGGCGGTCGCCCTGTGAGGCCGTGCCCACGCTGATCGAGCGCAACGATCCTGCGGCCGCTCAGGTTGTCCGCGACGCGACCCCAATACTGGGCGTTGGAGCTCAGCCCATGTAGGAATAAAACCGCGGGACCGAGACCGGCTGCATCGCGGCCCCACTCGAGGTAGTGGATGTCGATCCCGTCTCGCTCAAGCCAGCCGTCCGCCGGTTCAGCCACCGGCGACTAGACTAGCCCGCCGCCGCCTGGAGCCCTTCGGCTCTAGCAGCTGGCTCCGACTCCGCCACCTGCGCGGGTGGGCGTCGGCGGATCAGCACTGTGGTCAGCGCCGTGAAGGCAAGGACCGCAATCGGGACGACAAGAGTTCCCTTCATGGCGTCGATGAATGCGCTGACGAAGACGTCGTGCGCGATCGCACTGATCTGTTGTGCAACTGCCGGTGGCACACCGGCCGGAAGTGCGGCGCCGTTCTGTCCGGTGCCGATCTCGAAACCGTTTGAGGCCACCGAGCTGAAGGTGGCGATGAACTTCTCCCTGAAAGCCGCCGGTATCGCGCCGGCATGGCTCACCGCCTGGTTGTGTAGGTCCGTGGCGAGCTGGTTCTGGAGGGTCGCGCCGACGACAGCACTTCCTATCGCGGCCCCGAGCTGGCGTGTCGTGTTGAGCACTCCAGAAGCGGCCCCCGCCATCCGTGGCGAGATGTTGCGCATGGCAACCGTGGTCATGGGCGCGAACGTCATGCCCATCCCGGCGCCCGCGATGATCGCAGGCAAGAGGAAGTTTATCCAGGTCGAGTCGGGGCCGGCGACGAAAGTGAGAATGCCGAAGCCGATGGTGAAGGTGGTGATGCCCGCCATCAGGATGTACTTGCCGCCCAACCGGTCGGCGAAGCGGCCGGCGAGGGGCGCGATCACCATCGAGGTCAGCGACATCGGAGCGAGGGTCAGGCCGGCTGTCAGCGCGGAGAAGCCTCGAACCGACTGCAGGTAGATCGTGATGGGCAGGAACAGGCTCAGCATGCCGAAGCTGATGGCCGCGGCGATCCAGTTGGCGACTGCGAAGTTGCGCTCTTCGAAGAGCACGAGGGGCACGAGCGGCTCGGCCTGATAGCGCTCCCAGATGATGAATGCGACCATGAGCACGGCGCCGGCGCCAATGACCTCGGGGACGGTGATCTCGTAGGAACCGATCTCGGCCCAGTTGTAGCGCTGGCCTTCGATCAGCCCGAAAACGATTGCGAACAGACCCAATGTAGCGAGGATGACCCCGATGATGTCCCACCCGTGGGCGCGGCCGGGCCGCAGGTCGGGGATGATCGCAAAGGTCGCGAACAACGCAGCGATGCCGATGGGAACGTTGATGAAAAAGATCCATCGCCAGTCGATGTAGGTGATGACCGCGCCACCGAGGGTTGGCCCAGTGATGGTGGCAAGGCCGGCGACGGCGCCCCAGACGCCGAAGGCGGCGCCGCGGCGCTCGGGCGGAAACAGGGTCGCGATGATGGCGAGGGTCTGAGGTGTCAGAAGCGCTCCCCCGACGCCCTGGAGGACGCGGGCTGCGATCAGCTCGCCGACGTTCTGTGAGAGACCACACAGCGCGGACGCGAGTGTGAAGACGAAGAGGCCGATCGCGAACAGGTTGCGCTGCCCGTACAGGTCTCCCAACCTGCCTGCTGTGATCAGGAGCACGGCGTACACAAGGATGTAGGCATTCAGAACCCACAGGATCTGGTCGAGTGTGGTGTTGAGGCCCGGCGCGGGCCCGCTCATCGCGGGGATGGCCACGTTGACGATCGTCGTGTCCAGCATGATCATGAAGAACCCCGTGGTCAGGACCAGGAGCACTAGCCAGGGGTTGGTGCGCTTTTCAGGCATGTCTACTCCTCAACCTCTCATGGCCGGAATCTCTTCCGACCGCCCACTCCAGCCGACCTTCGGTGATCTCCTGTTCGATATTGCGAACCCAGACGCGCTCGGCGTCGAGTATCGCGATCTTGTGCTCGAGCTCGATGATGGACAGCCGCGTGAGGCCGTCCGCCCGCAAGTCGGCCAGGATGCGTCGCAGCTTGTCGCTGACCGCGCTCAGGGCCTCAGCTCTGCGGCGTAGGTGCCCGACCGCCTCGCTGGCATCCAGGTGGTGCATGAACATCAGTCCCGCCGAGAAGTGGGGGTACTCTCGGCGGGGCTCGGCGAGGATCTCGCTGATGACCCTGATGAGCTGCTCCCGGCCGGACTCCGTGAGCTGGTAGATCGTGCGCTCCGGGCGGCGACCCTCCTTCTCGCGCTCCACTGGAACCACCCATCCGTTTCGCTCAAGCGAATCCACCGTGTGATAAAGCGAGCCGAAGTTCAGGCGGACGAACTCGTCGTGATGGCGGTCCCGCATGGTCGCCGCGAGCTCGTAGGGGTGCATCGGACGCTCATCCAGGAGCTCGAGTACGCAGAGCGCAAGTGGGGAGATCTCGGCGATGGTTTCTGACATTACTCCGGACGGAATATAGCAGTGCGGATATCCAATGTCAACTACTCCAGGGGGGGCGTTAACAAGCAGGGTTCCAGCCCTGCAAATTCCGATCTATCGTGGCCCTAGGTGTGAGGCGTGGGGAGGGAGCCTCTGGGAGTGGGAGGGTGCGACATCAGGCTCGCGGAGTGCCGCGGGCCTGGAGGACCGGTCGCCGGCCCGGGGTCTCTCGCCGGCAGCTACTGGTCCGAAGCCGGCAGGGGCTTCTCGAACCAGGCCACGTCCCAGTACTTGTCGAACTTGCGCCCCTGCTCGGTGAACAGCGCGACCCTCTTGAAGCCGAATCGCTCGTGAAGCGCGACCGACGCAGGGTTGGGCATCGTCACCCCGGCATAGGCCCGGTGAAGGTCCTCGCTGAGCAGAGACCTGAACAGCGCCTCGTACAGCCTTGTGCCGGCGCCGACTCCGGTGGCGTCGGGTGCCAGGTAGATACTCGTCTCGACTGTGGTGTTGTAACCGCGCTTCGGCCTGAAGCGGCTGCTCGACGCATAGCCGATCACGGCGTCTCGCGCCATGGCGACAAAGAGCCGATGCGGTCCCTCCAGCGCGTAGTGCGTGAACCACTCGCGTCGCACATCCATCGTCCACGGCTCGATGTCGAACGTGAAGTGCGCGTTGATGATGTACTCGTTGTACACGGCGTTGATGGTCTCGAGGTCGCCGGCCACGGCAGGCCGCACGGCGACATCGCCCGCCTTGACCAGCCGCGTCTCCGACTCAGCGTCCACTCTCAAAGTCTAGGTAACCGGTGGATTTTGGCCGGGGCGCGACAATTACCGAGTGGATCGCATCCAGCTCGAGGGCATGGTGTTCACCGGACGCCACGGTGTCAGCGCCGCCGAACGCGCGCGCGCGCAGGCGTTCACCGTGGACGTGGAGCTTGAGATGAATGCCGCGCGGGCCGGTAGGAGCGACCGCATCGAGGACACCGTCGACTACCGCAAGGTCCGCACGATTGCGAAGCAGGTCGTCGAGGGCGCCTCGGCGCACCTCATCGAAGCCCTCGCCGACCGGATCGCTCGTCTCGCGCTCGAAGTCCCCGGTGTCGCCGCGGTGTCGGTTCGTGTGGCCAAACGCCCACCGAGCATGCGCCCGCTCGACGCCGCCGCTGTGCGCATAAGAAGGACGCGTACGACGAAGAGGCAGCGGTCGTGACCATCGCGTACTTCGACTGCTTCGCCGGCATCTCCGGCGACATGGTCCTCGGCGCGCTGGTTGACGCGGGCGGTGACCGCACCTGCATCGACTTTGCCGTCGACGCGCTCGGACTGCGAGGCGAGGTGGAGGTCGAGGTACGACGCGAACAGCGTGGCCATGTTGGTGGGGCGCGCGTCGTGCTGACCACCAGAGATGGAACCAGTCGCAACGTCGCCGGACTGCGCGCAGCGATCGAAAAGGCGGAGATGCCCGAGCACGTACGCACGCAGGCGCGCGCGGCGATCGACCTCCTCGCCGCGGTCGAAGGATCACTACACGACGAAGACGAGGCGCACCTCCACCTCCACGAGCTGGGAGGCGCGGACACCCTGGTGGACATCGTCGGCGCATTCTGGCTGCTCCACTCGATGG
>JALYTM010000333.1 GCA_030854305.1 Candidatus Dormiibacterota bacterium | reverse complement strand
CATCGCCGCAGCCCTGGCGGGCGCGCTCGCCGCGGAGCGCGGCGGCACCGACCTCGGCACCGCCGAGGTGATGTTGGGCATCGCCGAGTCGCTCGCCGCGATGGGGTGCTTCGACGCCGACGACCTCCGCCGACGCGACCTCACCGCACCCCCTCTCAGCCCCGCCGCCCTGCTCGCCCGGGTGCTCCTGTTCGGCCTCGCCACGCCGTTCGACCGTCCCCGCCTGCGCAGTGACGCCTACCGGTACGCGGCCGCCACCGGGGCCGACGAGGGCACCGCGGTGGCGTGCGTCGGCGCCGCACTGGTGGCCGCCGACCTGCTCCGCTTCGACCCCTCGATGACCGCCATCCGCGTCCGCCAGTCGCTGCTGGAGGACGCTCCGATGGCGCTGCTCAACTGCCTGGTCATCCTCGAGCGTGACCCAGCACCTCGGGAGAGCGCGTCCGACGACCCGGGCGCCGTCCTTCAGCAGGCGCTCAGCGTCCAGGAGTGGGTCGGAGCCGATGGTGTGTCATCGGTGCTGGCGGCGCTCGGCGACGACGGCCGGCACGCGGTCGGCACCCTCGCCGCCGCCTTCGCCGGGGCGCGGACAGGTCGCTGCGACGTGCCCATCGACGACGCCGTCGCTGAGCGCATGGCAAGGGCGGCCGGCTCGCTTGCCGCGCTCGGCGCGGGCGCCTCGGCGTGATCGCGGCATTCCCGGCGCTCGCCGCGGCGTAAGATCCGCTCGTGCCTGCAACCCCCGGGAAGCGCATCCGCATCCTCACCGCCAAGGTCGGGCTCGACGGCCACGACCGCGGCATCAAGGTGATCTCCCGCGCGCTCCGGGACGCCGGCGTCGAGGTGATCTACACCGGCCTCCACCAGACCCCGGCGATGGTGGTCGACGCCGCCATCCAGGAGGACGTCGACGGCATCGGCATCAGCCTCCTCAGCGGCGCCCACATGACGCTGTTCCCGGAAATCATCCGCCTGCTCCGGGAGCGTGACGCCGGCGACATCGTCGTCTTCGGCGGCGGCATCATCCCGAACTCCGACGTCGAGGCCCTGCGCGGGCTCGGCGTCGACAAGGTGTTCACCCCGGGGACCTCGCTGGACGAGGCGGTGGCCTACGTCAAGGAGCGGTTCGGCAAGGTCGCCGCCTGACCCGACGCCCCGACCGGCTGCGCTGGACGGCGCATCGGCTAGAGTGAGCCGGCCCCATGGCCACCATCAAGCTCCCCGCCACCACCCGCGACGAGCGCGGCAGCGGCAACGCCCCGCTGCGCCGCCAGGGCATCGTGCCCGCGGTCATCTACGGCCACAACGTGCAGCCCCGGGCCATCTCCACCGACGCCAAGGCGCTCGCCAAGGTGTGGATGCGCGCCGGTCGCACGCAGCTGATCGACCTTTCCATCGACGGCGGCCGCGCCCAGCGCGTGCTCGTCCGCGAGCTGCAGATCAACCCCCGCAACGGACGCCCCATCCACGCCGACTTCTTCGCGGTCAACCTCCGCGAGAAGCTGACCGCCGACGTGCCCCTGGTGGTGGTGGGCGAGTCGCCGGCGGTGGTCGACGCCAAGGTCGGAACCATTCAGCAGCTGATGAACACGCTGCACGTCGAGTGCCTGCCGTCCGATCTGCCCTCGCAGCTGGCCGTCGACGTCAGCGGCCTGATGGAGATCGACGACGGCATCCACGTCAGTGACATCCAGCTGCCCGAGGGGGTCGTCCTCCTCCACGTCGACCCCGAGGAGCTGGTCGTCAAGGTCGCGGCGTTGCGGGTTACCGTCGAGGGCGAGCCCACCGAGGAGGAAGCCGCCGTGCTCGCCGCCGAGGCCGCCGAGGAGCCGGTCGAGACCACCCCCGAGGAGTAGCCTCCGGGCTGCTTCCGATGCTCGCCGCCGCCGTCTACAGCTGCGACCCCACCTCTCCCTTCAACGACGTCTGCCGTTCCATCGCGTCGCATGACCCCGGGGGAGTCGGCGGCTTCCTGCTCCAGCACCTGGTCCCACCGGTGGCGGTGTTCGCCATCGTCTACCTGGGTGGCCAGCTGCTCCGTCGCGGCGTGGCGCGGGCCGTCGAGCGGGCCGGCGGCGACCCCCAGCTGCGCGCCCTGGTGCGCAACGTGGGCACCGTGGTCATCTACTTCTTCGCGATCATCAGCGCCCTGGTGGCCGCGGGCATCAACCCCGCGTTCCTGCTCACCTTCGGCGGCCTCACCAGCCTCGCCATCGGGCTCGCGTTCCAGGACCTGCTCCGCAACATCCTCGCCGGCATCTGGCTGCTGGTGGAGCGCCCCTTCCACATCAACGACCTGGTCACCGTCGGCGACGTCACCGGCGTGGTCCAGACGATCACTCTGCGCACCACCGCGCTGCGCACCGGTGACGGCCGGCTCGCA
>JALYTM010000332.1 GCA_030854305.1 Candidatus Dormiibacterota bacterium | reverse complement strand
GGGCGAGGGCGACGACGACGAGGACGAGGACGAGGACGACGACGAGGAAGACGACGAGGAGGGCGATGACGATGAAACAGACGAGGACGAGGGCGCCGAGGACGAGCCCCGCGACGACCTGAGCGCCGGCCCCGCGGCGGCCCCGGGGACGCCGAGCCCCGCCGGGTAGCTGCCGTCGGCCCGGCTCAGGCGCCCCGGTCGGTGAAAGCCAGCAGCTCGCGAGCGGTGCGCTCGGGTTCCTCGTGGAAGAAGAGGTGTCCGCACTCCACGAAGTCGATGAACCGCGCGCCGGGGATGCGTCCGGCCATCGCCCGCGCGTTGGCGATGGGCATCACCGCATCCTCACCGCCGTGCATGACAAGCGTCCGCGGGTGGATCGATGGCAGCTCGTCCCACACGTCGTGCGTGCGCGACGCTGTGAACTGTGCCTGGAACGCGCGAGCGGCGATCGGACGGCGGCTCCGTTCGCGCACCTGCTCGTCGATGAACGCGGCGTGCTCGCGCAGGAACCGCTCCGAGTACAGCACCGCACAGGCGCGCCGGTAGGCTTCCTCGGGGGTGCGCGCCCCTTTGCCGAGGAGCATGTCTGAGGCCTCTCGGCTGGGCTCGGCCACGAGGTGACTGTACCCGGGGCTGGTTGCGGCCAGGACCAGTGAGGTGAGCCGCTGGGGATGACGGAGCGCGAGCCACGTCGCCACCATGCCGCCGAATGAGGCGCCCATCACCGCGCAGCGGGAGATGTCGCAGCCGTCCAGCACGGCGACTGCGTCGTCGGCAAGGTGCTCGGTGTCGTACGGACCCGGGGTGATGTCCGACGCGCCGACGCCGCGCTGGTCGTACACCACCACCTCGCGGTGCTGGGTCAGGAAGGGCAGCAGCGGGTCGAAGACCACGCGGGTGGCGCCGAGGCCGGGGATCAGCAGCAGCGGGGGTCCGCTCCCGGTCACGCTCACGGCCAGCTCGGTGTGGTCCGCGGTGGTGATGCGTGTCTCGGTCATGGCCGACCGGATGCTAGTGGCATCTGCCCGGTCCACGCCCGGCGTACGGTTCGCGGCCGTCGCAGACGTGGTGGTACAACCCTGCGGATGCCGGAGCGGTTCTTCATCGACCAGGCGCCCGACGCGGCCGGGAACGTCCACATCGACGGACCCGTGGCACGGCACGTCGCTCGCTCCCTGCGCATGCGCGCCGGCGACGCAATCGTGGCGGTCGATCCCGACGGACGCGAGCACGGTGTCCGGCTGCGAGATCTCACAGCGGCCGGCGTCGAGGGCGTCGTCGAGTGGAGTCGCAGCGCCACCGGCGAGCCCCGCCTCCGCATCACGGTCGTACAGGCACTGCCGCGCGTGCGAATGGACGACTGCGTCGACATCCTCGTCGAGGCCGGCGCCACAGCTGTGCAACCGGTGGTCAGCGAGCGCGTCGTCAGCCGGCCCGACCCGTCCCGCACCGGCGGCCGCACGCTGCGCTGGCAGGCGGTGGCCCAGGAGGCCGCCCAGCTGTCGGGCCGCGGCATCGTTCCCCGGGTGCACGCAACGATGGATCTCGCCACCGGGTTGTCTGCTCTGGCAGCGGGGACGCGGATCGTTGCCGCGACGTTCAACGGCACCCGACCGCTGGCATCCCTGGAGGTGGACAGGGCCCAACCGCTCGCGCTGTGCATCGGACCGGAAGGTGGGTTCGGAGCGCGCGACCTGCGCATCCTGCACGACGCCGGCGCGGAAACGGTGCACATCGGGCCGCGTATCCTGCGCACGCGCTACGCGGGCGCTGTCGGCTGTGCACTGCTGCTCGCCGCTGCCGGCGACCTCGCCGAGCCGGTGGCGACGGAGCCGCGGCCGTGAGCCACCCCACCACCGGCCCGGTCACGACGCCACCTCTGCGCGTGGCGCTCACCGCGCTCGGGTGCAAGGTCAACTACGCGGAGATGGCCGACCTCGCCGGTGTGCTGGCGGCCGCCGGCTGCGAGGTCGTCCGCGACTCCGAGCCGGCCGACGTGCGCGTTCTCAACTCCTGCACAGTCACCCTGCAGGCCGACGCGACCTCGCGACGCCGGCTGCGCCGTCTGCGTCGCGAGGACCCGGGCGCACACCTGGTGCTCACCGGCTGCACCGTCGACGGCAACCCGAACGTCTTCCAACCCACCGACGACGCCGGGCGTACGGTGCTGCCACCGGGCGTCGACGCGGTGTTCACCAACGCCACCAAGGGTGACATCGCCGCGCACGTGCTTCGTCTTGCGGAGCATCGCGGGACAGCCCGCGGCACTGCCCTCGATGCCCCGCGGCGCACACGCGCGTTCATCAAGGTCCAGGACGGGTGCGACCACCGCTGCACGTACTGCTCGGTGTGGCGAGCACGCGGCCCGTCGCGGTCGGTATCCGCGGCC
>JALYTM010000331.1 GCA_030854305.1 Candidatus Dormiibacterota bacterium | reverse complement strand
CCGACGGGCTCCCTCTTCCGCAGCGAGTTCGGCACCGTCGTCGTGCAGGACGACATCTGCAACGGCTGTGGCTACTGCGTCGCCGCGTGCCCCTTCGGGGTGATCGAGCGGCGCAAGGGTGACGAGGGGCACGAGAAGACCAAGCAGTCGCACGGCATCAGCATCCGCGGCTCGTCGTCCGCGCCTGCCGTCGATGCCAAGTCCGCTCACAACGGCACCAGCACGACGATGTCGTCCACCCAGTCGGTGGGGTCGGCATACGCCGCCAACAGTGGTTTCGCCGACAATGGTGAGGTCAAGAACGTCGGCATCGCGCAGAAGTGCACGCTCTGCTACGACCGTCTCGGTGACGGACAGGCGCCGGCCTGTGCCCAGGCGTGCCCGACGACCTCGATCAAGTTCGGTGACCTCGCCGACATGCGGGCGGCCGCGCAGGAACGCGTGGGTCAGCTGCACAGTCAGGGGTTCACCGAGGCGCGGCTCTACGGCGCCGACCCCAACGACGGAGTCGGTGGCACCGGCTCGGTGTTCCTGCTCCTCGACGAACCGGAGGTCTACGGGCTGCCCCCCGACCCACGCGTGACGACGGCCGACCTGCCCGACATGTTCCGCAAGGCGGGCTACGCCGCCCTCACCATGATGGCCATGGCCGCTGCCTCCTTCGTCAGGAGGCGGCCGTGACGACCAACCCCTTCGACGCTGACCGCCCGCCGGAGCGTCAGGGCCGACGTGGCGGTGGACGTCGTCGCGGCGGCTCGGGGGAGCCTTCGAGCAATGACTCGAATGGCAGTCAGGCAAGTCACGGTGGTCGTCGACGCACCGACGAGTCGGTGATGGTGCCCGAGGTCAGCTTCGACAGCTATTACGGCCGGCACATCGTCAAGCCGGCACCGTGGGAGAAGGAGGTCGCGGCCTACCTCTTCCTCGGCGGGATAGCCGGCGGCTCAGCCCTGCTCGCGGCCGGGGGCGCGGCCCTCAACTACCCCGCGCTGCGTCGGGTCGGACGCTTCGGTGCGGTCGCGGGCGCGGCGCTCGGCGGCGCAGCCCTGGCCAAGGACCTCGGCAAGCCCAGTCGAGCGCTGAACATGATGCGCACGGTCAAGCTCACCTCGCCCAT
Source organism: Candidatus Dormiibacterota bacterium (assembly GCA_030854305.1). Classification (GTDB taxonomy): domain Bacteria; phylum Chloroflexota; class Dormibacteria; order Aeolococcales; family Aeolococcaceae; genus Aeolococcus. Next base: position 1,277 of record JALYTM010000331.1, on the reverse strand, counting down.
GTCGGTCGGAACCTGGATCCTCACCGCGTTCGGTGGCTTCTCGGGCCTGGCGCTCGCGTCCGAGCTGAGCCGCATCCTGCTCGGTGGCGGATCTGGCGAGAAACCGTCGGGTGGCTCGGCAGTGGCGCTGCTCTCGCGGGCCCTGGAGTTGGCCGACGGCCCGGCCACGGTCGGCGCGGCCCTCTTCGGCGCCCCTCTCGCGGCCTACACCGCCGTGCTGCTCTCCGACACGGCGACGCCCACGTGGCACGAGTCGTACCACGAGCTGCCGTTGGTCTTCGTCAGCTCGGCCAACCTCGCCTCGGCCGGGCTGGCCCTGATCGCCGTTCCCACCAGCCAGAACGGCCCGGCCCGCAAGCTGGCCGCGCTGTCTGCGGTGGTCGAGCTCGCCGCGTTCGAGGTCATGCAGCACCGCATGGGGCCGACGCTCTCGGAACCGCTGCGCACCGGCAAGGCGGGCAAGCTGCTGCGGCTGAGCCGTGCGCTCACGGTGGGCGGCGCCGTCGGCGCGACCACCCTCGGCTCCAACCGGGTTGCGGCCGTCGTGAGCGGTCTGTCGCTGATGGCGGCCTCGGCCCTCACGCGGTTCGGCGTGTTCGACGCCGGCCTGGTCTCCGCGATCGACCCGAAGTACACGGTCGAACCCCAACGCGAGCGGTTGGAGCGCCGCCGGGCCGCCGGCGCCACCCACGACTCCATCACGACCGCCCGCTGAACGCCCGTCGGCAGGGTGCTCTCGCTCATCAGCCAACAGTGGTCGGGGGTTGGGACATCGGAACCGGATCGTGCGCTAGCCGGCGCCGATGCTGGTCGGGGGCCTGACGGCGGCCGTCTGCCACCGGCGTTGGGGAGGGGGCGATAGTGATCCGCAGATAGTTGGTGATTATCTGCGATAGCGTCGGGTTCGTCCCGCGGGGACGGCCTTCGGCGCGAAGGTCGACTGCCGCTGCTTATCTGCGGTAGAGCGTCAGGGGTGCCCGTTGGAGGGTCTGCGGCGGATCGGGACGGGCGCGGACGCGCCGGTGCTGGGGCGGGCTGCCGGGGGCGTTCCTGAGGACGGTGGCCAACCCGAACACGGCCCGTGCCTACGCCACGGCCCTTCGGGCCGTTCAGAGCGAGTTCGGGCCCGCCGCGGCGTTGGGTGTCCTGGAGGGCGAGGCGGGTGTGGATGCGGTGGCGGCCTGGTTCGCCCGCACCTGGAGGCAGCGGTCGCCCTCGACGGTGAACCTGCGCCTGGGCGCCCTGGCGTCGGCGTGCCGGTGGTGGCGGGACCAGGG
>JALYTM010000055.1:7651-8013 GCA_030854305.1 Candidatus Dormiibacterota bacterium | reverse complement strand
CTGGGTGGGTCAGATCTTCCAATGATGGGAAAGTCCATGTCCTGCATGCGCTTTCACCGCCAATCTGAGGCCCCGGACGACTCAACTGAGTCATCCGACTCAATCACCTATTGGCGCAAGCTCTTAGACGAAGGCCGGTCCAGACTCGTACGTACCTCAGAACAGGTGCCACGTATCATCGAGTGCGCCCCCCGTGGCCTCGCGTCGGCACTGCACAAAGCGTCAGCCACAGCCTGGAGTGCCGCTATTGACGCTCTCCCTCATGTGGCCGTCGTTTGGCGAGCGCGAGAGGCCGGGCAAGCTCGTTTTCAATGACCCGGTAACACTCGCAGGCAACGCCCTCCAGGCCATGGCGGTCGAGG
>JALYTM010000055.1:0-7641 GCA_030854305.1 Candidatus Dormiibacterota bacterium | reverse complement strand
CGACTCAATCACCTATTGGCGCAAGCTCTAAGGGTGTCGAGCGAGGATCCCGCATGAGCCTGGACCTCCGTTGTTGGGGTGTGCGAACACACTAGTGCCGCAGCCTCACATGTCCAGCCGGCGCGCCCGCGCGAACTGTGAGGCGCATCACAGCCATGCCAGGACACCCGCTCAACTGTGATGTAGATCACGTCATCGCGCCGGACGGGCGCCGTATCCTCCCCGATCGTGGCCGACAAGCTCGCTCTGCTCAGCCGGCTCAACCTCTTCGACGAGATGAGCGAGGAGGAGATCGCCGGGGTGTCGCGTCAGCTGCGCATGCGCGAACTGTCCCCGGGCACGTCGATCGGGGGGGAGCCGGACAGGGTCTATCTGGTCAAGACGGGCCGCGTTCGTCTGTATCGGCTGACATCTGCCGGCGACGACGTGACCACCGCGACGCTGAACCCCGGCCAGCTCTTCGGCCTCGCCGCGCTGGAGGCCGGCACCGGACGCGCCTCCCTCGCCGAAGCCCTGGAGATCAGCGTCATCTGCGACGCGGGTGCGCAGGACTTCGTCAGCCTCCTGGCGCGGCACCCTCTCCTCATGGCCAAGGTCCTGGTCGCCATGGCTCGGCAGATGTTCCGCCTCGAAGAGACGGTCGAGAGCCTGGTGTTGGACTCGGTCGGCCAACGTCTCGCGAAGCTTCTGCTCGGCTGGCTGCCGGGTGCGGAGCACGTCGCTGACGGCGATCTCCTGCCGCCACACACGCAGGAAGAGATGGCCAAGCTGGTCACCGCCACCCGCGAGACGGTGGCACGAACGCTGAGCGCCTGGCGGGCCGAGGGGATGCTCAGAAACGACGGGCGCCGCATCCTCATTCTCGACGCCGGCCGTCTGGCAGCGAAGGCCGACGGGCGATGAGCGCGGCGGCCGTCGTCCTTGTCGGCGGAGTGGTGATCGGCTCCTTCTACGCCCTCGTCGGCCTCGGCTTTGGCCTGCTCCACGGCATCGGCGAGACCAACCTGGGGTACGGCGACGGCATGGTGTTGTCGGCCTTTGTCGCCGCCGGCGTGACCACCGCGTCCGGTCAGCCTTTGCCTGGCCTGGCCGCCGGACTGATCTCGGGGATCGTGTTGGCGCTGGCGACCGAGAGGCTGGCTCTGCGGCCGCTGTTGCGCAGCCCCTCGGCGGCGATCGTGGCAACCACCGGCCTTGCCTTGGTGTGGCGCAACGCCAGCCAGCTGCTCTCGTCGAACTCGGACGCTTCGGTCGGCTCGTCGCTCCAGGCGGCGCGCCTCGCCGTCGGCGGCGTTCCCGTCGACGCGGCAACGATCATCGCCATCTTCCTCCTCGCGGTGGCGCTCGCCGCCGTGATCCTGGTGCCGCGACGCACGGGATGGGGACGGCGTGCTCGCGCTGTCGGCGACGATCGCCTCGGCGCCGCCCTCTCCGGCGTCGCGGTGGAGCGCACGATCCGGCCCCTCCACGTCGCCAGCGGGGCCATCGGAGCCGTCACCGGACTCCTGCTGGTTGCGCACCTCGGCGTCCTCTCGATCAACATCGGCTGGCAGGTGACGCTGGTGGGTTTTGTTGCGGCCACCGTCGGCGGTCGCCGCGGTCCTGAGGCAGCAGCGATCGGCGGGCTCGCGCTCGGCGTTCTGCAGACTGCCGTTCAGGTGTGGGTCGGGTCGATCTGGGCGGGTATCGCCAGCCTCGCCGTCCTGGCACTCGTCCTCGTCGCTCGGCCGACGGGGTTGCTGCGCGTAGAGGGAGCTCGCCCGTGACAGGACGTCCGCCCTGGCTGATCGTCGCGGTCGCTGCCCTGCTCGTCTCATGCGGCAGTAGTGGCACGTCGGCGGGCGCGATCCCCACCCTGCGCATCGCCGTGGTGGGTCCGATGACCGGATCGGCCTCCGCCGACGGTCAGCACATCCTGCAAGGCGCTCAGCTCGCCGCCGACGAGATCAACGGTGCTGGTGGCATCGCCTCCGGGCCCTACCGGGGACGTCATCTCGAGATCGTGACCTATGACGACCGCGAGGATGTCCAGCAGAGCGTCAGCATCGCCAAACAGGTGGTCGACGACCCCGGGCTATGGGCGTTCGTTGGGACCGGGTTCAGCGACGCGGCCATCGCCACCGCCCCGACGCTCGATCGCGCCGGCGTGCCGTACCTGTCCACCTATGCATCGTCGGCCCAGATCCTGGTGCCCCCACGCCGCCACGTCTTTGTGGTGCCGCCGACGTTTCCCGCGTATGCGTTCTCGGCGGCGGAACGCGCCTACGCGACGGGACACCGGCGCGCGGCCCTCCTCGTGGCCAACGCGGGCTTCACCACGCAGATGGCGCAGCTGTTCGCGCAGCGTTTCAGCGCACTCGGCGGCGCCGTCGTTGACACCGAGCCGTACCAGCTGGGCGATCCCAATGCCGGAGCCGCGGTGGCGGCGGCCCTCACCCACCAGCCCGATCTCGTCGCCCTCGCCGGGCTCACGGCGGACGATGTGGTGCAGCTGAAGGCGCTTCGCCAGACCAACTCGAGCACCGCCGTCATCGACACCGAGGCGGTGCTCTTCAGCCAGAACTTCCTCAATGTGGCGGGCGGCGCGGCTGCAGGGGTGCTCGGTCAGACGCCCTCCGACCCGCAGCGCGCAACCGCGGCGTCGGCGCACCTCCGCGAGCTGTATCGGGCCCGCTTCGCCACCGACGTGATCCCCGACCCGACCGCCTTCACGTATGAGGCGATCCACGCGCTCGCGGTCGCGTTCCAAGCCGGACCGACAACGCGCGACGCGCTCGCGGCCGCCTTGCACGAGGTGGACATCGCCGATACCGGCGTGGCGCGATTGCGCTTCGACGCAAGCGGAGCCCGCCTCGGCGGAGTGCTCTGGTATTTCCACGTGAGCGATGGAAAGTTCGTCTTCGACACCGGCTACGTCCAGGACTCTCCCGACCACGTGACCCAAACGGCCCTGCAGCGATGATCAACGCGCGACCGGCCGGGCGGCTCCGGTTTGCTCAGCTGATCCGGCAGCTGTCACCCACCCCTCGGTTATCGGTGGCTCCCGCGCTCGTCGCCGCCGCCGCGGCTTTTCCGCTACTGCTCGCACCGAGCCATCTCGACGATCTCGCCCGGGTGGCAGCCACCAGTGCGATCTTCGCCGTCGCCTATGTCGTCATCCTTGGCTTCGCCGGACAGTTCTCGCTGGGGCACGCCGCTCTGTACGGGGTCGGTGCCTACGCCACGGCGATCCTGACGGTGCGCCTTCAGTGGAACCCGCTGGTGGCACTGCCCGCCGCGGTCGGCGCCGGCTCGGTCGCGGGGCTGATCCTCGGCCTCCCCGCCCTGCGCGTCCGCGGCGACCAGCTCGCCGTGCTGACCCTGGCCATCGGGCTCGCTGCCCAGTTGCTCTTCCTCAACTGGACGCCGGTCACCGGCGGCTTCAGTGGTATCGCCGGCATCCCGGCGCCGCAGATCGGCGGCAGCGCCCTGGTTGACGACCGCTCCCTCTACCTCCTCGCCCTCGCCGTTCTTGCGGTGGTCACGGCGGCGGTTGAGGGATTGCGACGGTCGCGTCTGGGCCGTGCCATGCGTGCCGTCCAGCACGACGAGCTCCAGGCTCGGGCACTCGGCATCCGGGTCGGCCTCACCAAGCTCAGCGCGTTCGCCATCTCCGGCGCCATCGCCGCCGCCGCCGGGTGGGTGTATGCCGAGTCACTCGGCTACGTCAGCTCGGCCGCGTTCGGCATCACCCTCTCCGTCCTCGGCGTGGTCATGGTCCTGCTCGCCGGCGCCGGGCGCCTCTACGCCGCCATCCTCGCCGGTGCCGCGCTCGCCATCGCCGACACCCTGACCCAGGGCGTGCCCGAGATCGAGCTGGCGGTGCTCGGAACGGCGATGCTCGGCGCGGTGCTGTGGCGGGCACGCTCGACCGCGAGCGGTGAGCTGTTGTGAGCACCCTTGCCGGAGCCGGCCTGGAACGGAGCTTCGGCGGCGTGCACGCCGTCGCCGGCGTGGACGTCGAGGTCGAACCGGGGGAGGTCGTCGCTGTGGTCGGGCCCAACGGCTCTGGGAAGTCGACCTTGATCGACGTTCTGACCGGGATGGTCGTGGCGGACCGCGGCCTGATCAGCGTCAACTCGCACCCGCTGCGCCGGGTCACGGCCTCGGCCGTCGCCCGCCGTGGCGTGCGACGCACCTTCCAGAACGGGCGACTGATCGAGACGCTGTCGGCGATCGACAACGTCCGCTTGGGCCTTCACATGGATCGGGGCGGCGGACGGTTGGGCTGGGGCCGGTCGACACGGGCGCGAAGCGCCGTGGCTCTCCACCACCTGGAGATCGAGCAGCTCACCGACACGGTGGTGAGCGAGCTGTCACGGGGTGAGCGACGTCGCGTGGAGCTGGCACGCGCGCTCGTGGGACACCCCGCCGCGCTGATTCTCGATGAGCCCACCGCCGGCCTCCCCCGGCCCGACGCGGCACGCTTGACCGGGCTTCTGCGGACCGTCGCCGAGGCGGGGGCCGGGGTCTTGATGATCGAGCACGACATCGACATGGTCAGGTCGTGCGCGGACCGGGTGATCGTCATGGTCGACGGCCGAGTCTGCGCCCGGGGCAGCGCCGCGATCCTCGACGATGCCGCCGTCAGGCTGGTTCTCGGCCAGGCGATCGCGACGCCGGCGCGTGCCGCGATGAAGCCGACGGGACCGGCGCTCCTCCGCGCTGAGGGACTCTGGGTGCGCCGCGGCCGCGAGGACATCCTTCGCGGCGTCTCCATCGATCTCCATGCGGGTGAGGTGGTCGCAATGCTCGGCGCCAACGGCAGCGGCAAGACGACCCTGCTGGCGGCGCTGTCGGGGCTGCTCGCGGCGCAATGCGGCCGCACCGCGCTCGAGGGACGGGACACCACCGGCTGGACGGCGGCTCGTCTCGCCCGCGGCGGCGTCATTCACCTTCCCCAGAACCGGCATCTCTTCGCATCGATGACAGTGGCGGACAACCTGCTGGTATCGGACGCGGCGGTAGAGGGCCGCCGTGAGCCGCTGCCCATGGCAGAGATCTTCGAGCGCTTTCCCGAGATCGGCAGGCGCAGAAGCGTCCCGGTCAACCGCCTCAGTGGCGGCGAGCAGCAGCTGGTGACGCTCGCTCGCGGACTGCGCACCCGTCCTCGGGTGATCCTGGCCGATGAACCGACGGCGGCGCTGGCGCCGGGTACTCGCCGGCGCGTGCTCAGCTGGCTGCGCGAGCTGGCCAACGATGGGGCGGCCGTACTGGTCGCCGAGCAGAACGCGGCCGAGGCAATGGCGATCGCGGACCGCAGCACGACCATTCGCGGCGGGGCTGTGGAGCTGCTCGGGGCTGAGCCGGAGGTGGTTGCGTGACCGCCATACCGTCCGATGCCCCGTGCAGCCTGCGCGACCTCATCGCCGTGGTCGCGGACCGCGGCGGCGTCCCGGCAGTGTCGCTGCCGGACGCAACCCTCACCGCCTCAGACATCGGCGACTTGTCCCGTCGCGGTGCCAACGTGCTCGCCGATCTCGGCGTCGAGACGGGCCACACCGTGCTGACGGTTTGCGACAACAGTGTCGCCCAGTTGGCGGCATGGCTGGGCTGCATCGAACTCGGCGCCGTGTTTGCCCCGCTCAATACCCTCCTCCTGGGGCGACCGCTGGCGCAGATCGCGGCCCATTCAGGGGCGCGACTGCTCATCTGCCAAGGCCGCTACCTCGAGCGGCTGAACGCGCTCCGCGAGGCGATGCCCAACGTCACGACCGTGGTGCCTGCGGGTGACTGCGCTGACGGACTTCGCCGGCGGTTCGAGCAGCTGTTGGAGAATGCCTCGGGCAGCCCGCGCGGTGACCTGGCGCCGAATCCCGCCGCGCCGGCGCGCCTGATGTACACCTCGGGCACCACCGGCGATCCCAAAGGAGTCATCTGGAGCCGTCACGCCGAGACCCTGCACGGCCTCGCCTATGGCGACGAGCTGGTGCGCGTCGAGCCCGGGGAGAACGTGTACTCGTGCCTGCCGCTGTTTCACGCGACGTGTCAGGGCACCCTGCTGGGCACGCTGTGGCGGGGTGGACACATCACCATCGACGAGCGCTTCTCGCCGTTCGGCTTCTGGCAGCGGGTCCGCGACTGCGAGGCGGTGTTCTTCCCGTACGTCGGGACCCTGTTGGCCACCCTCGACCGGCGTCCCGCTCGTGCTGACGACAGCGACAACGCGGTGCGCCGAGTCATGGGCAGTGCCGCGCCCGCACAGCGGTGGCGGAACATCGAGGAGCGCTTTGGTCTCGCCATCGAGGACGTATGGGGGCAGACGGAGACAGCATCCTGTTGGACGCGGCCGCAGACACAGCCGGTGACACCGGGCAGCATCGGGCGGCCTGTCGATCGGTTCAGCGCCCGTGTCGTCGACGCCGACGGGGGCGACGTTGCCGCGGGAAGCGCGGGGGAACTCGTCATCCGCCCCCACCAGCCTCACGTGATGTTCGAGGGCTACCTCGGTGAACCGTCGCCGTGGGATGCGGATGGCTGGTATCGCACCGGCGACACGGTGGTGTCCCGTGAGGATGGCGACCTCGTGTTCAGCGGCCGCGCGAGCGAGGCCATCCGCCGTCATGGAGAGATGCTGTCGCCCACCCACATCGAGGCCATCGCGGCCGACTGTCCCGACGTCGGTAGTGTCGCCGCCATCGGGGTGCCCGCAACCGACGGCGTCGAGGACGAGATCCTGCTCTGCGTCACTGGAAGCGCGGCCCTCGAGCAGGTCGATGCCTTCCTCGCCGAGCGCCTGTCCCGCGTGCTCCGGCCGCGCTACTACCGCCGCTGTGCGGAGCTCCCCCTGACGCCGACGACCAAGGTGCGTCGCCACGAGCTGCGAGCGCTCGGCGTCAGTGGTGCGTGGGACCGCACCACGACCGATGAGGAGGCGTGATGCCCAGCGACAAACACAACGGTGATCGTGCTGCCGGCGGCCGACCGGGCGTGGACTGGGCGCCGTCGGGACGGGTGGTGATCACCGGGCTGGGAACCGTCTCTCCGCTTGGTCACGACGTCGCATCGAGCTGGGCCGCCTGTCGCGGAGGGACAAGCGGCATCGGCCCGATCACCCGGTTCGATTCCTCCTGCCTGACGGTGCACATCGCCGGCGAGGTCCGCGGGTTCGATGCCGTCGCGGCCGTCGGCCGCAAGGAGGCACGCCGGACCAGCCGCTGCACCCAGTTCGCTCTGGTCGCCGCCCGCGAGGCGGTGGCCCAGAGCGGCCTGTCGATTCGCGACGACGGCGACGACGTCGGTGTGCTCATCGCCAGCGGGGTAGGTGGCTTCGAGGTACAGGAGACGGCCACCCGCACCCTCGACCGCGAGGGCCCCCGGCGTGTGTCTCCGTTCGCCGCGGCGGCAATGCTCGCCGACATGCCGGCCGGAATGGTGGCCATGGACACCGGCGCCCGCGGTCCCAACCTGGCAGTGGTGTCGGCGTGCGCATCCGGTGCACACGCCATCGGCGAAGCCGCCGAGTGGATCCGCCGCGGCGACGCGCGCGCCGTCCTCGCGGGCGGCACCGAGGCGGCGATCACCTCGACCGGGATGGCCACCTTCGCCGCTGCGCGCGCCCTCTCGACCCGCAATCACGACCCCGCCGGCGCGTCGCGGCCG
>JALYTM010000054.1 GCA_030854305.1 Candidatus Dormiibacterota bacterium | reverse complement strand
CACCGAGCGTCAGATCCTGGTCCCCCACCTGGCCGCCCCGATACCCCCCCTTACCTTTGTCCGAGGTTTTGTCGTCCTTCATCTCATCGTCGAGGCTACGGCCGTTGTCCTTCTTCACCGTGATCACCAACTCCGTGCCGTGGGCCGGGTCGGTGAAGCGGCCACCGCCATCATCCTTCCAGCCGATGGGGAGCGTGAAGGTATAGTTGCCAGCGGGGTCCTGCGTGTCCTTCGCAGTGCTGGCCCCACTCTGGTCGGTCACGGTGGCACCGACCGCGACGAAAGAGGCACCGAGTCCGAGGAGCACGGCGACCAGGATGGAAGGGACGAGATGCCGACGGAAAGAAGCGATCCGAGCCATTGTTGCACCTCCTGTGAGAGACGGGGCGGGGCGCCGGTCGCCCCGCCCCGATAGAGCGGACATGCGCGTTACGTGAATCTGTAGGCCTTGGTTAGGGTAGCTTGCTTCCCGTCCGGGTTGATCACCACCACGTCCGTCGTCGTCGCGATCTGCTCGGGCGTCGTGCCGGTGATCATCGTCCCCGCCGCGTTCACGACCACCGCGCCGAGCGGCGCCGCCGAGTCCGCCACCGACGGGAAGATCACCCGCACATTCGGGCTGAAGTTCGTCCCCTTGATCGTCACGCTCGTCCCGCCGGCCTTGGTTCCACTGGTCGGCGTGATGCTGGTCACGGTCGGGGCGGGACCGGACGGTCCGCCGAAGGTGTACGCCTGCGGCAGCGTCGCGCTCGTCCCGTCCGGGTTGATCACCACCACGTCCGTCGTCCCCGCGATCTGCAAGGGTGTCTTGCAGGTGATCGAGGTCTTGGCGGCATTCACCACCACCGACGTGCACGGCGCCGCCGAGTCCGCCACCGACGGGAAGATCACCCGCACGCCAGTCTGGAAGCCCGTCCCGGCGATCGTCACGCTCGTCCCCGCCGCTGTTGGCCCGAACGTCGGGGTGATGCTCGTCACGCTCAGCCCGCTGCTGGCCGCGGTGACGACGAGGGTGACGCTGGCGGTGTGGCTGAGTGCCCCGCTCGTCCCGGTGATCGTCAGCGGGTACGAGCCCGCCGGCGTTGTCCCCGCCGTCGTCACGCTCAGCGTCGCCGTCCCCGCCCCGGCCACCGCGGTCGGCGCGAAGCTCCCCGCCGCCCCGGCGGGCAGGCCGCCGACGCTCAGGGCGACATTGCCCGCGAAGCCGTTCGTGGCGGTGACGGTGGCGGTGTAGCTCGTCCCCGCCCCCTGCACCACGCTGGCGCTCGCCGGCGTCGCGGCGAGGCTGTAGTCCGGCTGCGTGCCCGTCGTATAGGTGGCGGTGAAGGTGGTCGGCGTCGTCCCCACCGTGATGTTGTGCTGCGCCGCCCCCCCGTCCGACCACGCCCCGAAGGTCTCACTCCCCTGCGGCGTCGGCGCCGTCAGCGTGTGCTGCGACCCCACCGCCGACTGCACCGTGTACGGCGCCGTCTGCGCCGTCCCGTCGTAGACCACCTGCAAGCCCGCCGGCGCCGTCGTCACCGTCACCGCCGCCGTCTGCGGATGGATCGTCACCGACTTCGTGTCCGCCAGCCCCGCGCTGTCCGTCGCGGTGAGGACGATCTCGAAGTAGCTGTCGTCCCCGTGGTCGGGGATGGTGAAGCTCCCCCCCGCCACCCCGGTCGGCGCCGTCAGGTAGTGGATGTGGCAGCTCCCCCCCGGGCAGTGGTGGATCAGCACCTGCCAGTTCAGCGCCGACGCTGGCTCCGCCCCCTCCTGCGGGTCGGTGGCGTGGCCGCTGAAGGCGATCGTGTCGCCGACCTTGTAGGTCAGGCTCGCCGCCGGCGTGTCGATCGTCGCGGTCGGCGGCTGCCAGGTGGTGACGGTGACATTGACCCCCGCCGAGCCGGTCAGCCCGGTGGCGCTGCTCGTCACCGTCACCGTCGGCGTGAACGTACAGATCACCGTGCTCGGGCACTGATCCGGCGTGATCGAGTACGTATGGGTCGGGTTTGCCTGCGTCGAGTTCGTCCCGTCATGGAGGTCCCAGAAGTAGGAGAGGGTGCCCCCCCCCGGGTCGGTCGACCCCGCCGCCGACAGGTGCACCGTCAGCGGCGGCGCCCCCCGCGCCACGTCGGTCGTCGCCTTGGCCACCGGGGCGTTGCCGTTGTAGACGATCCGGTGCACCTCCTGGGTGAAGGGCGCCGCCACCCAGAGGTCGCCGTCCGGCCCCATCTGGATGTCGGTGTTGATGTCCGTGTTGGGGGCGAAGTCGGTCGGCCCCGAGACCAGTGCGTCATTGGCGTCGACGGTGACGGTGCGCAGGAACTGCTGGACATCGCCGTAGATGTACGCCCCCCGGTACGGCGCCGGGTAGCTCGTGCCGGTGTAGAACGCCCCGCCGATCGCCGCCGTGCTGACGTACTGCCCGCCGGCGAGGTGGCCGTAGGTGACTAGCGCCGGCTTGACGCCGCCCTGGGCGTAGAGCGTCTGGCAGGTCGCCTTGACGGAGTAGCCGTCCTGCCGGAAGTTGCCCTCGTAGCACGGCCAGCCGAAGTTCGCCCCCTTGCTCACCACATCCTGCTGCTCCCAGGTGCTCCAGCCGACGTTGCCGAGGTAGGGGACGTTCGTGCCGGGCCGCAGGGTGAAGCGGAAGGGGTTGCGCAGGCCGTAGGCCCAGACCTTGGAGCGGTTGTGGGCGGGGTTGCCGTCGCTGAAGGGGTTGCCGGGGGCGGCCTGGCCGGTGGTGGTGATGTGGAGGACCTTGCCGGCGAGGCTGTCGAGGTCCTGGGAGCGCAGCGCCCGGTCGTCGACGAAGTTGAAGCTCGCCCCGTCCCCGGTGGAGACGTAGAGCGTGCCGTCGCTCGCGACGCGGACCGAGCCGATCGAGTGGGAGAGCTCGTCGGTCGGGATGCAGTCGGTGCCGGCGGGGAAGTTGTCGCAGGAGGGGTGGGTGGCGTTGCCGACGACGGTGCCGAGCAGGACGAGCTCGCTGGCGGGGTTGGCGACGTCCCCGACCACCGTGTAGCGCGCCAGCCGGGCGGTCTTGATGCCGGTCGGGTTGGCGGGGTCGTTCTCGTAGGTGTAGAGGAGGTAGACGAAGCCGTTGGTCGCGAAGTTGGGGTCGACGGCGATGCCCAGCAGCCCGTGGTCGTCGTAGTCGTTCACCTTGGCGGTCAGGTCGATCAGCGGGGTGGGCAGGACGACCTTGCTGCCCGGCTTGAGCACCCAGACGAGGCCGTGCTTGGCGACGATGAAGACCCGCCCGTCGGGGACGAAGGCGAAGCCGACCGGCTGCTGCTGGACGCTGGCGGCCATAGTCTCGACGGCGAAGCCGGGGGGGAGGATGGTGGGGTCCAGGGCGGCGGATGCGGCGGACGGCGGGGGGGCGGGGATGGCGCGGAAGGCGGCGGCCGGGTCCATGCCCGCCGCCGTCCCCGCCGGGTCGACCACCCCGCCCGTCGGGCCCCCGTTCCCCTTGCCGTTCCACAGGCAGCCCCGCTTGTTGGCCTTCGCGTCGTCCTCGTCCCCCTGCCAGTTATGGTTGCTGTCGGACTTACCGTTCACCTTGGCGACGCCCGCCTTGACCAACTCCCGGCCGAGCGCCTGCCCCGCCGGATTGGTCGCGTGGTAGAGGCGCAGCCCGCGCGCGTCGAAGCCGCCCGCCACCGCGTCCTCGTCCAGCGTCAGCTTGCCCCCCTTCACCAGCCCCCAGAGCGCGGCGGTCGCCGCCTGACCGCAGGGGGTGGTGTAGGCGGGGACGTCGATGCCGGCGAGGCGGATGGCGCTCTGCTGGCCATAGATCCAGGTGACGAAGGTGTTGCCGTCGAGCACCTGGACCTGGGCGCTGGCGGTGACGGTGCCGCTGCCGGGCGGCGGCGGGCCGCCGACGGGGGTGGTGGCGGCGGCGACCGGGGCGACGGGATCGGCGGCGGGGATCGGGACGAGGAGGAGGGAACCGAGCACGAGCGCGAGCGCCACCCCCACCCGCCATGTCGGATGGAGTGTACGGACCGACGAACTGACTGTGCGACATATGGAGCGTTGGTAACGGTTCATGCTGTATCCCCTCCCGGCGTTCAGCGGTTCGTGGCCCCTTCTGACCACAGCCTCTCTTGAGCGTACCACGCGCTACGCAGATTATGAGATTGCGGGCACTCGCTCCCCAGGCAAGGGCGGAGGCCCGGCCACAAAGGCAATCATGATGCGCACGTTCGGCAAACGATGCATACCGACTTCGAATATAGCAGCCGAGAGCTCGACCAATTGTGCAAGTCACCCGTGCCGACGTTACAGAAAATTATTCCGCAGGGGCGGCGGGAGTCGGTCTTCCGCCGCCCGCGCGCATCGCGCGGCCCTGTGCCGATCGGCCGATGTTTAGCGGCCAGTTGGCACAGGGTTGGGCGTGTTTACCGGAGCGGGCGACGCACCGGGGGCGGATCGCCCGCCCGGCACCACCACCGGTGGCCCATCGTTCGCCGCTTGGTCCGGGATGACCAGCGCGTCCGTAAAGATGTCCTCGTCGTGCGTCAGCCCCTGGTCAGCGGGCGCCGCGTTGCGCGTGTCCGCCCAGATCGGATGCGCCCGGTTGTCCACCACAATCAGCCCGCTGTAGTCCCCCAGGAATCCCGCCTGGTTGCCATCGGGAGGCGGGAACATCGGCGAGACGGCGACCTCGGCGTAGGGCGTGGTCAGCTGCCTGCCCCCGGCGAGCATGTAGCGGGAGTCCTGCCGCTGCACCCCCGGTTGCCCCGCTGCGAACCCGCCGGCCGGCGTCGCGTTCTCGTTCGGCACCCGCCCCGTCTGGTAGTAGCTCACCGCCACATGATCGCCGCCCGCCCCATTGCCGCCTGCGCCATTCGGCACGACATCGATCGCCGGCTCGTACCGGTCCTGCTCGGCGTTGGGGTTGACCGGCGCTTTCGCTTCATGCCAGGTGGCACCGCCATCGGTCGAGGTGGAGAGGTGGATCTCGAACGTGCCGGTCCGGTAGTCCTGCCACGCCGCGTAGAGATTGCCGCCGATCCGGTTGACCGCCAGGCGCGGGAAGTCGTTCGTCCGCACGAAGGCGCCGGGGATGCACTCCTCCAGGCCGCGCCCGAAGTTGCACTGCGGCTCGCCGACCGTGACATCGGCGCCGACGAGGGTGGGGGCGGACCAGGTGGCGCCGCCGTCCTTGGAGACGACCGCCAGTTGCTGGCTGTTCGGGTCGCCCGCCGCCGTGTTCCCGTTGTTGAAGACGACGACCAGGTCGCCGTTCGGGCGGACGATCGGCTGCGATCCCTGGTCGAAGTTGCACGCGTTCGGGTCCGCCGTCGGATCGAAGAAGTTGCCGAAGCTGCACAGGGTGGGCGATGTGCCGCTGATCTCCTTCGGCGTGGACCACGTCACGCCGTGGTCGGTGGACCGCGCGAAGTAGATCGGCGACGAGCAGTACCCGGTTCCCGAAGCACCGCAGCTTTGCTTGAAGACGGTCCAGGTGGCGTAGACGCTGTCCCGGAAGGGGCTCGTCGCGAAGCTATCCGCCGCGATGAAGGGCTTGTCGTGGAAGACCTTGGCGTTGTTGTCCTCCACCACCACGTAGCTCGTGCCCCCCGACGGGACGTTGTTGTAGAACGACCCGTTGGCGTAGCTCGGCGATGCCGTCACCAGCAGCGCGCTCGCCGCGCTGTTGATATCGAAGACGACGCAGCCGAAGTACGCCGTCCCCGCCGAGTCGAAGGCGAGGGCCGGGTCGCTCGCCGCGTCGTAGGTGTGCCCCGTCCCCGCGCCCCCGAGGAGCGTGTGGCCGGCCGTCGGCCCATTCAGCCGCTGGTAGAAGGGCGGGATGCCGTCGCCCCAGCTCCTGCCCCCGTCCAGCGAGAAGTCGTAGCCGCAGTGGTTGAAGCCGATGCGGCTGTCGTTCTGGCCGGCGATCAGGTTCTGGTGGTCGATCGGGTTGAAGGCGATCGACTCCTCCGCCTGGCGGCGGAAAGTGCAATCCTGGTTGACGCGCACATTGCGGTCGGGGTTGCGCGCCCGGCAGCCGAGCGTCCCCCGGCGGATCTCCTCGCTCGCCGCCTGCTGAGGGCCGCCAGCGGGCGCCTGCTGGGCGAGCTGCTCCTTGGCGCTCTCGATGACGCCGCCGGAGAGCGACGGGAGCGTCCGCGGCCCCTGTGCGGTCGGGACCGTCGCCGGCTTGAGGGCGCCGGTGGCGGCGCGCCGGGCGAGGCTGTCCTCGGCCGATGCCGGCGTCGATGGGAAGGACAGGTAGACCGCCATCATTGCCAGGGCGGTGAGCACGAGCACGACACGCTTCCTCATGATGTCTCCCCTCTCGATGTGCGGCGACCGCCCGCGATGAAAGGGGGCGGCACGACGCGCGATCCTCCGCGTGCACGGTATGCCTCAGCCCTCCTCCTTCCTCTCTAGCGTCTCTCACGATTGGCTGCGGTATGGCGGGGGCGACCCCCCGTGACTGGATAGGGGCACGATAAACGCATCATGGGGGAATCGCCAGCCGTTCCGTGCATATTTGCACATCGGTCTACGCAATGGTGCGACGGGCATCCAGTCCTTCGTCCTCGGGATAGTCGGGGTGATTCTCATCTCCATTCGTTGCGAACATCGCGAGGTCCTGAGCGATGGCATCCCCTGATCGTCGTACGTCTCGCAATCGGCGTCGGGCTCCGAAGGCACTGTGCACCATAGCCCCCGGGCTCGATCGCCGTGCGTGGCGTGGGCATGGAACACATTCGGCGTCCGCGTCGTTCCCTCGGTAGCGGTTGGCTCGCTACCTGCGGGAGGTCCCCATGTCCCCACAAAAGTTCCTCACCCTGCTGATTGTCGGCGTTGCGGTTCTCGTCAGTGCGGGGAGCATCCAAGCGGCACAAGACTTTGCCTCGCCGCTCTTCGCCCAGCGCTGGCAGCAGGACGAGCACGTCGTCCCCAACTTCTGGGGGCCGCTGACCACTGCGCACCCCGGCCAGGATGAACCCTACGGCAGCGGGGATGTGTGCCGCCCGCCGCGCCAATGCCCCGCGAGCATCCCCGACGGAGCGGTCACGGGGCATCGCCTCGTGCAGTATTTTGATAAGGGGCGCCTGGAGCTCACACAGGGAGAACAAGGCACCATCGTCACATCGGGTTTGCTGGTGCACGAGTTGATCACCGGTCAACTGCAAGTCGGAGAGGCGCAGTTTCAGGCGCTCGCGCCCGCTGCGGTTCCCGTTGCGGGAGATCCTACCAATGGGTTCCCGCTCTATCGCGATCTCGGCAATGGGGCTGCGGTAAGCACGATGAGACCCGTTGGCACGCCGGTGATGCTCCTGCTTACCCCGCACGGCAGCAGCGCGATTCCCCGACCGCAGGATGAATCAACGATCGTCTCGCTCATCGATACCCAAACCGGCTATGGTGTGCCTAAAGGCTTCGCGGACTTCCGCAGCCATGTCGGTGTGCAGAACGTCGGGCTCGCGCTCACCGATCCCTTCTGGGCGGACGTGCAGGTCGCGGGAACGACACAACGCATCCTCATCCAGGCCTTCGAGCGGCGCGTGCTGACGTACAATCCGGCCAATCCCGTGCCGTTCCAGGTCGAGTTCGGCAATGTCGGACAGCAGTACTACCAGTGGCGCTACGGCATGACGGCGAGTGCCGCGCCGCCTGCAACGGATCCCGTCTCCCCGCCCAGCGCTTCGCAACCACCGGGAGGAACGCGGCTGGTGACGCTCGCCGACGATGGCCAGACGATTGCGGTCTTCCGGGGCACATCGCTCGTCCTCTCGCTCGGCAGTGATCTCGACTGGCAAGTACAGACTGCCGATGAGGCAATCGTGAGCCGCGATCCGACGGCCACGCTACCGGCAGACAGCCAAGGCGTGTATATCGCCAGGCAGGGAGGACGAACGGTGCTGACGGCAACGGGCACTCCTACGTGTTACAACGCCGTGCCGCGTTGCCTCGCACCGGCTCGGCGCTTCCGGGTACAGATCGTCGTCAAGCAGCTACCGCTCCCGGTGCCGACGGCTCCCTGAGAGGGGAGCGCGTCGCAAAGTGGATTCTGGCAGACGCTCGCCTTACCCCGGGGAGCCCGCATGT
>JALYTM010000330.1 GCA_030854305.1 Candidatus Dormiibacterota bacterium | reverse complement strand
GTGGCCGGAGGTACCGCTGACCCACCCGACGAGGTGCCCGATCCGACCGCCGAGCCACTGCCGCCCCCCGAGCTGCCGCACACCGACCTCGTCCCGGCTGCCGCCGGCTGGCCGACGAGGATCACGCCGCCGTCCGCGGGGTCGTCGGCCATGGTGGGTTGGCTGAGGGCGAGGGGCGAGACGCCGGAGGCTCGCGACCAGGCGCTGCCGTCCCACGTCCAGGTGTCGGCCAGCGACGCGGCGCGAGTCCCCTGGCCGCCGAACATCACGGTGAGACCGGACGTGGAGTCGTATGCAATGGCCGCGTTCGAGCGCGCCTGCGGAACCGCCCCCGCGGACGCCGACGACGGCGTCTGTCGAGCGTTGCGCAGCCCGATGACGGCCACCGCCCCACCGAGAGCCACCACCACCACCGCGGCGGCGGCACCGACCCGGCTCCAGGAGTGCACGCGCAACCCACCCGGCGAGGCGGCGCCAAGCCCGGCGCGCGCCTCCCTGCTCGCGTACCCGGCCGTCGACCGCGGCGCGCTCAGCCGGCTGAATGCGTCGCGGAGGTCGTCGTCGTGTTGCTCGTTCACCGGGTACCCTCCAGCCGGGCGCGAAGTTTCGCCAGCGCGCGGTGGGTGGCGACCTTGGCCGACTGCTCCTTCATTCCCAGCACAGCGCCGACCTCGGCGAAGCTCAGGCCGGCGGCGGTGCGCAGGCCGACCAGCTGGCGGTCGCGCTCACCGAGCATCTGCAGGGCGGCGACGATGGCCTCGATGGCGCCGCGCCGCTCGGCGTCAGTCTCCACCGACGAGGAGTAGTCGCGGTCGCGACCGAGCCGGACCAGGAGGGTGCGGCGACGCCCGTCGCGCCGGTACTGGTCGATCACGGCGTTGCGCGCGATGCGGAAGAGCCAGGGACGAACGCCGTCGGGGTCGGGTCGCGCGCCCGGGTAGGCGGCGAACGCGGAGGCGAACACGTCGGCGGTCACGTCCTCGGCCACCGCGAGGTTGCGCAGCTGTGACGCGCAGAAACGGAAGACGGCGTCGGCATGGTCTCGATACACCTCGTCGAAGGGTGTCACCGCGCTGTCCGCCGGCGTCCCGGTCATGGCGGCGATCATCGACTCAACAGACGACCCAGCGGGCGAAAGGTCACATCGCGGGGCGGCCGCGGCGCGTCGCTACACTGACCTCGGTCCACCCCAAGGAGCCATGTGACCGACAACCCCGTCCCCGCGAACCCGACACGCCTCGAGCTCGAGGCGCTGACCGCTCTGCAGCCCGGTTTCGCGCGGCTGATGCCGGAGATCGGTGCGCGGATGTGGAAGGCGTACCACGCCGGCCGGTCTCAGAACTGGGAGCTGGCGGCGTGGCAACTCCGGGAGATGCGCAAGCTTTTCCTGCTCGGCACCGTCACCCGGCCCAAGTACGAGGCCAACGTCCGGGCCTACATCGACGAGGACCTCGGCCCCCTGCTCGCGGCCTGCGAAGCTGCGGACACTGCCGCGTTCGAGGCTGCTTTCAAGGAGGCAGTCGACGCCGCCAACGACTACCACCGCCGATGGAACAAAGGGTTCCTGGTGTGGAAGGTGCCGCAGACACCCCCGGAGGACCTGGTCCTCGAGCCGCAGGGCTGACGGGAAGGAGACAGCCATGATCGTCACCACCACCGAGAACATCACTGGGATGCGGGTCACCCGCGTGATCGGACAGATGTTCGGGCTGACCGTGCGCACCCGCGGCGTCGGCGGCAACATCGCTGCGCAGTTCCGCGGGCTGGCAGGCGGCGAGGTGAAGTCGTACACCAAGCTGCTCGAGGATGCACGCCGTGAGGCGGTCGACCGCCTGGTGGCGAGCGCCACGGCCGCGGGCGCCAACGCGGTGGTGATGATGCGGTTCGACTCCTCGGAGATGGGCCAGACGATGAGCGAGATCGTCGCCTACGGAACCGCGGTGGTCGCCGAGCCGCTGCCGCCGTCGTCCTGAGCGCCGGACGTCGACGGTGGCCGCGTTGGGAGGCTTCGAGCTGGTCGTGATCGTGGCTCTGGTGGTCCTGGCGATCGTCGCCGCCGTCGTCGGCTGGGACCGCTACCGCCCCGGGCGCGGCGGCCCGAGTCCGGGGGCCCACCCCACCGACGAGGTGTTCATCGACCCCGAGACCGGGCGTCGCAAGCGTGTCTGGTTCGACCCCGCAACGGGCGCCCGCGACTACAGGGACGACTGAGCCCGGAGGCTGGCGATGGATGCCGACGTCGCGGCGATGACCGTACGGCTGCGCAGCGGCGGGGTCACCGACGAGCGCGTCCTGGCCGCCATGGCCGCCGTCCCGCGGGAGGAGTTCGTTCCCTCGACGGTGCGAGGAGAGGCGTACGCCGACCGTGCGCTGAGCATCGGCCGGGATCAGACCATCTCCCAGCCAATTATGGTGGCCC
>JALYTM010000053.1 GCA_030854305.1 Candidatus Dormiibacterota bacterium | reverse complement strand
TCCTCGGTAGCGCGCTCGCGCAGCTCCGGGTATCCCAGGTTGGGCATGTACATGTGCGCCCCTGGCGACACGTCGGCCGCCGCGCGTTGGAGCGCGAGCTGCACCACCTCGGGGGCCTCCAACGGCTGCCCGAGCGAGAAGTCGATGACCCCGTCCGGCCCGTGGACGGCGCGGAGGCGCTCGCCCTCCTGGAACATGCGCCGGATCCATCCCCCGGCTTCCACCTGCGCCGTGGACCAGTGCGAGAGCGGGCTCGGCGCAGGCGGCGGATCCATCACCGCAGCGTAGATGGCCGCCGGGCCTGTCGGTGCGAGGCGTCGATGCTCAGGCGATGGACTCGGAGCCGCGCATCCCGCCCGTGTGCCACGAGTAGGGATAGTCGTGGTCGACGACATGGCGGGCTGCTTCGGTGCGGTGCAGTGGGCGGAAGGTGTCGATCATCACCGCCAGCTCGTCGGTCTCGCGGGGCCGGTCGTACGACGCCTCCAGCGCTCCCGGCTGCGGGCCGTGCGGCAGGCCGCCGACATGGTGGGTGAAAGAACCCGGGAAGATGCCGCGCCGCGCCGCGTAGTTGCCGTCGACGTAGTACAGCACCTCGTCGGAGTCGAGGTTGCTGTGGTGGTAGGGGAGCATCACCGCGTCGGGGTCCCAGTCGAGCTTGCGGGGCACGAACGAGCAGATCACCAGGTTGTGCGCCTGGAACATCTGGTGCATGGGCGGCGGCACGTGGAAGCGCCCGGCGCGCGGCTCGAAGTCGTGGATGTTGAACACGGTCGGGTAGATGGTGCCGTCCCACCCGACAACGTCGAACGGGTGGTGGTCGAGGCTGTAGCGGGTCACCCGGCCGGCGCGCTTCAGCCACACCTCGATGGGGCCGCGGCCACCGTCCTCCAGGGCGTCGGGGCCGCGAAAGTCGCGCTCGCTGTAAGGGGCCATCTCGGTGAGCTGACCGTTGCGCGCCCGGTAGCGGTCCGGGGAGTCGACCATGCCGGTCACCTCGAGACAGAGGATGCGCACGTCATCCGTCGAGTCCAGATCGATGCGGTAGATCGTCCCGCGGGGAATCACCACGTAGTCGTGGGTGCCGAAGGCGACGGTGCCGAACTGCGTGTGCAGTGTGCCGGCGCCGCGGTGGATGAACAGCACCTCATCGGCGCTGCCGTTGACGAACAGCACCTCCTGCTGGCGCACCGGCACTACCAGGCCGATGTGCACGTCGTCGTTGATCAACAGCCACCGCCGGCCGCTGACCACGTCGCCATGCGGTAGCAGGTTGAAGCCCTGGAGGTGGGCGTGCTCGTGCACCTGCTCACACTCGGGCGTGACCATGTCGACCGGGCCCTCGCTGACGTCGTGCGCCGACTCCGGCAGCATCCGGTGGTAGAGCAGCGACGAGGGGCCGCTGAACCCCTCGCGTCCGAAGAGCTCCTCGTAGATGGGCTTGCCGTCGACCTCGAAGCGCATGTGGCGCTTGCGCGGGATGTCGCCGAGGCGTCGGTAGGTGCGCAAGGCTAGAGGTTGCCCCGCGCGGCCTGTTCGCGCTCGATGGCCTCGAACAGTGCCTTGAAGTTGCCCTTGCCGAAACCCTTGCAGCCCTTGCGCTGGATCACCTCGAAGAAGAGCGTGGGGCGGTCGCCCACGGGCCGGGTGAAGATCTGCAGCAGGTAGCCGTCGTCGTCGCGGTCGACCAGGATGCTCAGGTCCTCGAGACGGTCGAGGTCCTCGTCGATGCCCTTGGCACGGTCGCCGAGCGCGGTGTAGTAGGAATGCGGGGAGGTGAGGAACTCCACACCGCGGCCGCGCATCTGGTCGACAGTGCCGACGATGTCGTCGGTGTGGATGGCGATGTGCTGCACCCCGCTGCCGCGGTAGTAGTCGAGGTACTCCTGGATCTGCGACGCCTTGAGGCCGACCGCCGGTTCGTTGATGGGGAAGGTGATCATGGTCCGCCGGTCGCGCGTCACCTTGCTCCGCAGCGCACTGTATCGAGTGGCGATGTCCTTCTCGTCGAACTCCTGGAACACGCTGAAGCCGAACACCTCGGAGTAGAACGAGACCCAGTCATCCATTTTGCCCAGCTCGACGTTGCCCACGGTGTGGTCGATGAACCGCAGGCCCACACCACCGCCGCTCCGCGCGTCCTCGCGAAAGCCGGGCCAGTGCACGCCGCTGTACTCGTCGCGCTCGACGAAGGTGTGCACCGTGTCACCGAAGGTGGCGATCGACGCGAAGGTGAGCGCACCGCCCTCGTCGCTCACAGTGGTGGGCTCGGCGATGCTTCGTGCACCACGACGCGTCGCCGCCTCATACGCCTCGCGCGCGTCGTGGACGCGGAGGGCGATGGTGCGCACCCCATCCCCGTGCATCCGCACGTGCTCCGCCACCGGGCTCTCCGGCGCCAGTGCGGCGGTCAGCACCAAACGCACCTTGCCCTGCTGCAGCACGTACGACGCGCGGTCGCGGATCCCCGTCTCAGGACCGGCGTATGCGACCACGTCGAAACCGAACGCCTGACGGTAGTGGTAGGCGGCCTGCCGGGCGTTGCCCACGTAGAGCTCGACATGATCGGTGCCTTCGAGCACCGGCACCCCGATGTCGACGGGCGTTTCCAGGACGCTGCTCACGCGGGCACCGCCGCCAGCTCGAGGCGCCGCTTCTCCAACCCGTCCCAGAACACCTTGACCCCGTTCAGCATCTCCGCCGCCCCCTCGAGGAACCGCTGCTGGTCGAAGCCGGGACGCTGGAATGCGCCCTTCAGCTCGTCCATGGTGTGGGCGGCGTGCTGGTCCTCCACGCGGTCATGCCACGTGAAGAACGCCAGCCGGAGGTCGGGGCACTCGCGTGTCTTGTAGGCGTCGAGTCCCGCGATCAGCTGCTTCCAGAAGCCGGCTGCCGCCCAGTTCTCCACCGCGAAGCTGGCGCCCTCGGCAATGTCGGGGTCGTCGCTGCCGTAGATGCGGACCAGCTCGTCGCAGAAGAACACCGTCTCCTCGCGACCGAACTTGCGCTTGCCGAGGTCGTCGAAGCCGAGGCCGACCGCCTCTCCCACCTTGAGCAGCCACTCGAAGTGACGGGCGTTGAATCGGTACACGCCGCCATCGACGGTGCCCTCGGTGGAGACCAGGGCGGGGTCACCCTCGCGGTCCTTGTCGTCGTCGCTGCGCCTCTGCTCCGTCGGCGAGGTGCGGCCGCTGTTGAAGACCACGCCCAGCTCGTTAACCAGGATCTCGCACGACTCGCGGGCCTGCGACATCGACGGCGCGTTGATGGTCTTGAGCAGCTGGGCGACGATGAACAGGTTGCTGAACACCGAGAACTGCTGCAGCAGGTCGCGTACCTGCTCGCGATCCGCATCGCCGCGAGCGAACCAGGTGCAGTACTCGTTGTTGGTGACCACCGGGTGGCTCATCACCGTTTCTCGGACCTGGTCGAGGAAGGTGTCCCAGTCCGCGCCGGCGGCGGCCGACTGCGGCTCGCTGACAACAGTGGTCATGTGATCGGGCCTCCGTGCAGAATGGTTCGCAAGAATTCCTGTGCTGCGATTGTGACCCGTCGAACCAGTGGTGTCCACAGATGGAGCCCGGCTCTGGACAAATCAACACCACACCGTCAGCATGACGACAATATGTCCAGCCACACCGCCACCGGCGCCGGACCCGCGCGACAGTCTGCGGTGCCCACCCTCGACCGCGTCGACAGGCGCATCCTCGAGGAGCTCGCCGCCGACGGTCGCATCCCGGTCGCCACGCTCGCCGAGCGCGCCGGCATCTCGCGAGCCGCCGCCTACACCCGCCTCGACAGCCTGCGTCAGAGCGGCGTCATCGAGGGCTTCACGGTGCGCGTCAACCCGGCCCGCCTGGGACTGGGTGTCACCGCGCTGATCCTCATCTCCGGGCGCCAGCCCGCGTGGCGTTCCCTGCGGGAACGGCTCGCCTCCTTCCCGGAGGTGGAGTACTGCGCGTTCACCACCGGCGAGTACGACGCTCTCGCGCTGGTCCGCGTGCGGGACGTCGAGACGCTTCGCGACGTGGTCCTCGAGCGCCTTCAGGCGAGCGCTGAGGTGCGCGCCACCCAGACCATCTTCGTGCTGGAGGAGGTGGTCAGGCGCCCCCTGGTGCTGCCCGCGTCGGACCGGTGAGCACCGTGCGCCTGCTCAGCGCACCTCGACGACGGCGTCGATCTCCACCGCCGCGCCCAGGGGCAGCTCGCTGACGCCCACCGCACTGCGTGCGTGCCGCCCCGGCTCGCCGAGGAGCTCGACGAGCAGCTCCGAGGCACCGTTGGCCACCAGCGGCTGGCCTCCGAAGCCCGGGGCGCTGCGCACGAACACCGTCAGACGCACCACCCCGACGACCGCGTCCACGGAGCCCGCCGCCGCCGCCGCAGTCGCCAGCAGGTCAAGCGCCACGGCGCGGGCCAGCTCACGGGCGAAGCCCGGGTCCACGTCGTCCCCGACCACGCCGCTCACCACCGCGCCGTCCGACCGGCTGACGTGACCGGACAGGTACAGGAGGTCTCCCGCGCGCCGCGCCGGCACGTACGCGGCCAGTGGTACCTGCACCGGCGGCAACGACATCCCCAGCGTGGCGAGACGCTCGGACAGCACCTACGACTCGTTGAGGTAGCCGGCGTTGTCCCGGAACGACTTGGGAGCGAACCCGAACGCGTGCTGGACAGCGTCGATGCGGGTGATGTTGTGGCGGGCCAGCATACGGAGCTGCGCGGGCGTGACCGGGGGGTTGGAGAGCACCTGGTCCATCACCGCTGCCACCGGCATCAGTGCCGGGACCGGGACATGCAGCTTGATGCGCATACCCGCCCCGATGGCGTCGTGGATGATGTCGGTGATCTGGTCATAGCTGACCTGTTCTGGGCCGCCGATCTCGATGACACGGTTGGCCGGACCGCTCTGCAGTGACTGCGCGATGCAGCGCACCAAGTCCTCGATGGCGATCGGCTGGAACAACGCGCTGCCGTCGCCGGCCACCGGGATCACCGGGATGCTGTATCGGACCAGCCCGCGCAGGGTGGTGAAGAACCCGTCGCCGGGGCCGAAGATGAGGCTGGGCCGAAGGATCGTGAATGGCACGCCACTCTCGCGCACCGCCTGCTCTCCCTCCCACTTGGCCCAGTGGTACGGAAAGGCGGGGTCGGGATCGGCACCGATGGCGCTGATGTCGACGAAGTGCCCGACGCCCGCGTCGCGGGCGGCGGTGGCCGCGTTCACCGTCCCCTGGCGGATCACCCGGTCGAAGGTCTGCTGTCCCTTCTCGCGGATGATCGCGATCAGGTGCACCACGGCGTCGCACCCCTCGAACGCCTCGCGCAGGCCGGTGCCGGACGCGACGTCGGCGCGGATGGTGGTGACATCGGAGCGCGGGGCCACCTTCCTCGACCCGCGCGAGACGATCACCAGCTGATGGCCGGCGGCCAGCAGCGCTCGTGCCGTGTTGGCGCCGACGAAACCGGTTCCACCGGTGATGGCGACACGCACAGGGCTTTCCTCCTGGGGACTCAGCGGGCCGGAGCGTACGAAAACGGCCGCCGCAGGCGAACGTCAGCCGGGCCGTTGCTCCCGCTGTTCGGGACCGCGTTCAGCGCCTCGGCGTGGTGGAGGTGCTCGGTGATCACGTCACCTCCGTGAGGGAGTCCGACCTGTCCGCTGTGCCGTCGGCGTACGGGGCGCGGTCAGGAGCGAGCGCCGCCTGGCGATCCGCCTGCTCCAGCGCGACCTCGATGGCGGTGGGGAGCGCGTCGAGGCTGCTGACCAGGGTTCGGCGGAGCCGTCGCCGGAAGAGAGTGCCGGCGATGACCCCGAAGCCTCGGAGCTGGAGGTTGGCCTCGATGTCGAGCAGGGTGGCCCCGTCGGCGGCGGGCGTCAACGCGTTGCGCACCACCAGGTGGATGAAGCGGTCGCGCTGGTGGACCTCGACCACGTCCCCCTCGATGGTCACGTCGTCGTCGGTGGTGCCGGCGACCAGGAAGGCGCGAACCCAGTCGAGGGGAGCGTCGACGCGGCACTGGGTGGTCACCTGCATACCCGCAGTGTGCTGCACTGCGAGCGCATGACGCCCTGCCGCGGACGGAGAATGCTGCCCATGGCCGAAGGACGGGTGGGGTGGCTGCAGGTCGCCCCCGTGAAGAGCACCGCGCTCCACGCGGTCGAGGAGATCTGGCTCGACGTCGACGGAGCCCGTGGCGATCGCCGCTTCCTGCTGCTCGATGACGACGATCACCTCATCAACGGAACCAAGCTCGGTGCGGTGGTGCAGGTGCGGTCGGACTGGGACGAGGCGACACGGTCGCTGGTGCTGACCATGCCCGACGGAGAGAGCGTCGCCGGGGGGGTGGCGGTGGGGGACACCCGAGAGGTGACTCTGTACGGGGAGCAGCGCACCGTCCGCCCCGTGCTCGGACGGTGGTCCGACGGGCTCTCGGCGTGGGCGGGACGTGAGGTTCGGCTGGTGGAGGCGGCGAGCGCGGGCGCCGGACTCGATCGTGGCCGGGCCGGGGGGGCCACCCTGCTGGGCGCGGCGTCCCTGACGGCGCTGGCAGCGGAGATCGGCGTCGACAGTCTCGACCCGCGGCGGTTCCGGATGCTGGTCGGCATCGACGCTCTCCCCGCGTTCATGGAGGACACGTGGGTGGGGAAGCGTGTCGCCGTCGGTGACGCCACCGTGCTGGTTCACGGCAACGTGGGACGCTGCGTGGTCACCACCCAGGACCCCGCCACCGGCGCGGTCGACCTGCCGACGCTCAAGGTCCTGCAGCGTTTCCGTGGCCCTGTCGACACCACCGAGCCGTTGCCCTTCGGTGTCTGGGGCGAGGTGCTGGTGGCCGGCCGTGTCGCCGTCGGCGATCCCTGCGCGGTCGTCGACTGACCGGACCGCGCAGGGTTTGCCCGGCGTCAGTCGCAGGCCGGGTTGTCGCGGGAGCGAGTGACGGCTCAGGGATGCTCGAAGGTGGCGCCGACCTTGCTTCACCGAACATCTGTTCGCTATCATCGACCACCCGGCCACGATCCAGCTCTCGCCACATCAAGCCCGGTTCGGGGAGGCAACGGTGAGGAGAGTGCATGGCCGAGGCGAGCCGGGGGCGGGTGCTGGACGACGCTGTTGCCGGGCTGCAGCGACGCTACGGCAACGCCGCCGTCCACCGTGGTGCCGAACCGGAGGGCGGTGAGAGCGGCGCCTGGCCGACGGGAATCCCCGCGCTCGACAGCCACCTCGCTGTCGGTGGCATGCCCCGTGGCCGGCTGACCCTGCTCCAGGCGGCGTACGGCGGTGCCAGCGGCCGGCTCACCCTGCTGCAGGCACTGACCGCGCGGGCCAGCCACGACGGCGAG
Organism: Candidatus Dormiibacterota bacterium; assembly: GCA_030854305.1. Taxonomy (GTDB): domain Bacteria; phylum Chloroflexota; class Dormibacteria; order Aeolococcales; family Aeolococcaceae; genus Aeolococcus. The sequence goes on along the minus strand of JALYTM010000053.1, from coordinate 740 downwards.
GTGGTCTATGTCGATGTCGCCGCCAGCCTCGATCCCGGCTTCCTCGCCGACCTCGGCACCGACCTGGGCAGCTGTCTCGCCGTGCTCCCCGGCCGGGGTCGCTGGCGGGAGGGACTGGCCATGGCCAGGGCACTGGTGGTCGCAGGGTCACCGTGGGTGGCCGTCGCGCTGGGCCGGGAGCGGCCGCCGGCGGCCGAGATCGAGCACGCCCTCACCGGCTTGGTCGAGGCGGTGCACCGGCGTCGCGCCGTCTGCATCGTTGCCGCCCCCTCACCGGCCGCGGCTCCGCTCGCCTACGCGTCGTCGCTGACGCTCACCTGCCGCCCCGCCGGCTGGCAGGAGTCACAAGGCGACATCGCCGGCCTCCGGGTGGTCCTCGAGGTGAGCAAGAGCCGTCTCGGCGCACCCGGTGCCACCGAGACACTGCTGCTCCGCTATCCCCGCCCTTATGCCGCCGCCGAGGTGGTCGGCTATCCCGCGGTGATGGCGCCGGGGCGGCAGTCCGACCCCGGTGTCGCGGTCGCCACCGGTCTGACCATGGTCGACCTCAGTGCCTGAGGGAGCACGTCTTCTCTGTGCCCGCCATCCCCACCTCGGGTTGGTGGCGGCACTGCGCCGTCATCCCGAGCTGCGGGGTGAGGCGGTGGTGGCGGGGGGAGCGCCCGAGCTGCGCCTGCCCGTCCTGGCCGCGTCCGCTGCGGCGTTGGCCTGCGGTGTGCGTCCCGGGCAGCCTCTCCGGC
>JALYTM010000329.1 GCA_030854305.1 Candidatus Dormiibacterota bacterium | reverse complement strand
CGGTGACCAGGCGACCGAGCGGGCCTTCGCCGACTCGTTCCGGGTGAGCCTGACGGATGCGAGCAAGTACGACGTCATCGCCAGCTCGTTCCAGGGTGCCCCGGGCGTCGGCAAGGTGCAGGACCAGAAGCAGCTGCTCGACAAGTTCTTCACGTTCATGAACGTCGTGTCCTGGTCGGCAATCGCGCTGGCCGTGCTCATGGTGCTGTGCTCGACACTGCTCATGGCGACGACGATCCGCCAGACAGCCTTCAGCAGGCGACGCGAGACCGGCATCATGCGGTTGGTGGGCGCCTCGAACTTCACGATCCAGATGCCGTTCATCATGGAGACCGTGCTGTCCGCCGTCGTCGGGGCCGCGATCGCGATGGGCCTGCTGTGGGCCACGGTGCGCTACGGCATCTCCGGCTATCTCAGCAACGCCCTACTCGACACGGCCTTCATCGGCGTTCCCGACGTGGTGGCGATCGCCCCGTGGGTGGTCGCTGGTGTCGTGGGCCTCGCGGTTCTCACGTCCGGCTTCACGTTGAGGCGTTACCTTCGGGTCTAGCCCGAGGCCGAGCCATCCATGTCGACCTCGGTGACGAACAACCGACGAGCACAACCGGGAAGGGACCCGAACGTGACACACACGAAGCGGTGGGCAGCGGTGTTCTGCGCCGGTGCGATCGTGGTGTCGGGTGTCGCCGGATCGACCCTCTCGCGCGCCGACACCGGTGGTGACAAGGCCCGCGTCGACCAGCAGGTGCAGGACCTCAAGGCCTCCCTCGACGAGACGTCCACCGCCCTGGCCACTGCCTACCTGGCCCTGCAGGACACGCAGTCGAAGCTTCCCGCCGCACAGGCTGCTCTTGCGCAGGCCCAGGCCGCCGAGCAGACCGCGGACCAGCACAACGATGCGGTCGCTGCCCAGCTCGCCGTCGCCAAGGCCGACCAGCAGCGCGCCACCGAGACGGTCGCGAGCAACGACTCGAAGGTCGCGCAGACCCAGAGCTTGCTCGACCAGTTCGCCGCCGACGTATTCCAGGGCGGCGGCGGTGCCTCGCAGATGTCGGTCGCTCTCGGTGCGACCAGCCCGCAGGACTTCGCCGACCGCGTCGTCCTCGCCGACCAGGTCACCTCGATGGCCGACGACGCGCTCAAGGAGCTGCAGAACGCCCGGGCTGACGCCACGGCGCAGCAGGCCTATCTCACCTCCGTCCAGTCCGAGGTAGCCCGTCTGAAGCAGGAGGCCGAGACTTCGCTCGGCCAGGCTCAGACCGCCCGCAAGTCCGCTACGGCCGCCAAGGCCCAGCTCGACGCCATGCAGGCCCAGCAGGCCCAGTACGCCGCGCAGGTCGACGCGGCCCGGGCCGGCGAGGAGCGACAGCTCCAGCAGGCCGAGGTCGAGCAGGCGCAGCTCCAGGGCATGCTCGAAGCCCAGGCCAAGGCGGCCGTGGCCGCCGAGGCTGCCAAGCGAGCAGCGACGGTCGCGGCCGGCCAGACCTACGTCGCGGTCACCGGTGGCACCGGTTTTCTCAGCCATCCGGCCAACGGTCCGATCACCTCACCGTTCGGGATGCGCTTCCACCCGATCCTGCACGTATGGAAGCTGCACAGCGGGACCGACTTCGGGGTCCCGTGCGGCACCCCGGTGTATGCCGCGGCCGACGGCACGGTGATCAGCGCCGGCTGGGGCGGCGGCGACGGCAACCGGATCGTCGTCGACCACGGCATCATCAGCGGCGTCGACCTCGCCTCGACCTACAACCACCTCAGCTCGTTCGTTGTCCAAAGCGGGCCGGTCAAGCGCGGCCAGCTGATCGCCTACTCCGGCACGACCGGGTACTCCACCGGGTGCCACCTGCACTTCGAGACCCTCGAGAACGGCCAGTTCGTCAACCCCACCAAGTGGCTCTGAGCGGGCCCTGAGGGGGCTGACGCCACCCGACACCAACCCCCGGGGGAACCGTAATGTCGGGCGAGGCGTCCCACGGTGGGCGGTAGCGTTGCCGTCGGGCACCGGGACATCCGGGTCGCGGACATGGCGGTCAGACATCCGGTCAGACATCCGGTCAGAGATGCGGGAGGGCAGGACGATGGCGACGAAGGAGCGCGGGCGCGCGGTGGTCGCGAGCAACCGCAAGGCCCGCCACGACTACCACATCGAGGACACCTACGAGGCGGGCATCTCGCTCATGGGCACCGAAGTGAAGGCGCTGAGGATGGGTCGAGCCTCGCTCGTCGACGGGTTCGCCGAGTTCACCGACGGAGAGCTGTGGCTGCAAGGGGTGCACATCCCGCAGTACGTCCAGGGCACCTGGACCAACCACGCCCCGCGTCGGCGCCGCAAGCTGCTGCTGCACCGCGACGAGCTGGACAAGATCGGCTCCAAGGTCCGCGAGAAGGGCCGCACGATCGTGCCACTCGCCGTCTACTTCAAGGA
>JALYTM010000328.1 GCA_030854305.1 Candidatus Dormiibacterota bacterium | reverse complement strand
GTGCTGGCCGTGGGAGCGGATGGCCACGTCTGGCGCCGCGGCGAGGACGGTCGCTGGGCCACCGCGTTCATCCTGCTGCCCGCGGGCGGGTTCAGCGGCGTGCCGTCGGTGACCGGGCTGCAGGCGTTCACCCAGCCGCTCACCGTCGCCGTGTACCTCGGCGTCGACGGCTACGGCGTGCTCCTCACCGAGGACGGCGGCGACGACTGGATCCGCGCCGACCCCGGGCTGCCTGGCAACGTGCTCGGCCTCGCCGCCGACCCCGCCGCGAAGTCGCTGTTCGCCGCCACCGACGACGGTCTCTGGGTGCACCACCTGCAGTCGTTCCCCTCACCGCCGGCGTACCGGGACGCGCAGCTGTGGCTGCGCTGGCTAGGCATCGCCGCGGTCGCCCTGGCCGCGACGGTGGCGGCGGCGGTGGGGCTTCGGTTGCTGCTGCCTGTCCCGCGGCGGCTCACGTCGGACACCGAGGGGGAACCGCCGGCGCGGTCACCCCGGACACGGTGAGCGTCTCGTCCGTCAGCAACGTCGGAGCGAACTCCCGGTGGTCGAGCGTGAGGAGCTCGACGCGCAGTGTGTGGCGGCCCTCGGCGACGGTGACCGCGGCCACGTCGGTGCGGGTCTCGCCCACTTGGCGGCCGTCGATGCTGATGCTGAGGAGGCGCCCGGTCCCGGGCACCGCGAACCCCGCGGCGCAGGCGCGGACCACCACGGGGTTGCCCACCGTGGCACCGTCGACGGGTGATGCGATGGTCAGCGACAGGCCCACCGGCGCCTGAGGAGCGGCCGGGAAGAGCGCGTACGCTGCCACCGTGCCGACCAGCCCCACCGCGGCCATCGCCAGGTAGGGCCACCGCCGTTCCCGCGGCACTGCCATCGCCGCCACGCCACCCCCGAAGAGGAGAGCTGCGGTGATCCACACCACCCAGACCGGCCCGCCACCGATGACGTGGGCGATCACCGCAGCAGGGCCAGCACCGTCGTGGCTCCGTGGGCAACCGTTGACGCGGTGGCTTCCACCAGCGGCTGGGCGAGCAGCCACAGCGAGGTCATGGTGTAGCCCACCATGGCCACGATCCATGGCCATTCGCCGCGTCGGGCCAGCGTATCCGTCCGCGCCGCGCGTCCGAGGTAGCGGTGCGCCTGGACCACGGCGGCGATGTGCACCGCGATGATCAGCACCACCTGGAAGTACCAGACCACCGACGACGGCAGCAGGTTGGGGTTGATCTCGTAACCGTCGTTGAACGGCGCCGGCAGGAGCTTCACGCCGTCGAAGCCCGCCGGGTTGCCAAGCAGGGGGATGAACAGCTGACCGTTGATGACGATGTACTCGGCGTTGTGCGCGACGAGGTACCCGAAAGCGATGGGCAGCAACGACGGGAGCAGCCCGGCAACCACGGAGACGGTGCTCCCTTCGAGGTGGCCGGCGCGGCGGACCAGCGCCGCGAAAGCGCCGAACAGTGCCCACGCCACCAGAACCAGGAAGGCGAACGCCACCGTCTCGAACAGCTCGAACGGCACCCCGTTCAACGGCACGTCGACGCGCAGCGTCTTCCATGCCGGCGTGGAGAGCAGTCCGTCGAACGACACCGACATCAGCAACAGCAGCACGAACGTGACCCGGCTGACGTGCGCCGCGAAGGGCACGCGCAGGCCTCCGCCGAAGCCGCGGTGGCCCTCGGCCCCGAAGCGGAACCAGCCCAGCCGCCCCCAGGTCGCGAGCAGCACCGAGAACAGCTCCCCGCGCTCGGTCCATCTCTGGGCGCCGAACATCATCCCGCCGATGGCGCTGACCACGGCGTACACCAGCAGCCCGGTGGCGGTGAACGCCGGCTTGGTGGCGCCGCCGTTGTAGATCAGCTCGCCGCACGCCACCGCGAAGAACAGGACGGTGGCCGGCCACCAGCCCAGCCAGGCGGGCCACCGCTCCACCGCCCCGTCGCCGAGCACTGCCCGACGCAGCCCGGGCCGGTCGGCCAGCCGTGCCAGCGCGGCGAACGGGTTGACGGCGCGGGTCCAGTCGCCGATCACCCCGCAGGAGATGGGCACGACCACCCACACCAGCAGCCAGAAGAAGCTGGGGAGGATGTTCTCGGCTACCGCCTGGGAGCCCACCCAGCCAATCACCACCAGGGCGAGGGCGATGATCACCGCGATGGTCCAGCGCACGGGCGCGGGACGACGGATTGACACCGTGTCGGAGTACGCGGCCTCTCCCGCCGTCGCCCGCGCCACCGCGCGCGGCAGCACCAGGAGGAACGAGAGGAAGACGACGAGCGCCCCGCCGAAGACGAACAGCCACAACGGCACCGGCAGGTCGTAGCGCTTGCCGAAGGCGTGGGCGATGATGGGCAGGAATGCGGTCAGCCCGTGGCCGGCCGCGTTGGACGTGGTCATAGGGTTCCCTCGAAGTGGCCTGGAGCGCCCGCGAG
>JALYTM010000327.1 GCA_030854305.1 Candidatus Dormiibacterota bacterium | reverse complement strand
GCGCCACACCGCGTCCTCGACCGCCCGGCGGGGGTACTCGCTGGGCACGTTGTTGAGCACCACACCGATGACGTCGAGCTGGGGGTCGAGCCGCCTCACTCCGAGCGCGAGGGCGGCGGCGGTCTCGGCCGTGCTGCCCACGTCGATCACCAGGACCACCGGCGCCCCGGTCAGGCGGGCCAGCTCGGCGGTGCTGCCCGGGAACCGCGGGACGTCGCCGGCGTCGGTGGGCGTGCCGTGCCCGTCGAAGACACCCATGGTTCCCTCGACCACCGCGCAGTCGGCTCCCGCCACACCGTGGGTGAAGGAGTGGGAGACGCCGTCGCGGCCGAGCATCCACGAGTCGAGGTTGCGGCACGGCCTCCGGCTGGCGTGGGCGAGGTAGGCGGAGTCGACGAAGTCCGGGCCCACCTTGAACGTCTGCACAGTGCGGCCGCGCCGGCGCATGGCCCCGACCAGGCCGAGCGCGACGGTGGTCTTGCCCGCACCCGCGCCCAGGCTGGCGACGACCACCCGTGGAACCTGGGTCCTCTCGGACACTGGACGTCTCCTCGGTTGCGCCTGGCGCGACGCAGAACGGACGTGGGAGGGGTATGCGTCCTGGGGAACGCCGCCAGACGGTCGACGCTAGCACCGCGCGGTCGCGGTGTAAAGCGACGATCCGGCGACGGTGGCGGCGGTCAGAACAGGGTGGGCTGCCCTTCATCGGGCGCGGTCACCACCACCTCCGGGTGCCCTCGCACCAACCGGCCGGTGAGCTGGAGCGGCGGTTCCTCGAGCGGCGCCTGCAGGTCGGACTGGTCGTTCGCCGACGCCTCCCCTGCGATCGACTGGGCGACCACCGCGGGCTCGACCACCGCTGGGCGGATGTCGCGGAGCCGCGCCCGCACGCGCACCTCTCCCTGCCACTCGTCGCGTTCGAGCGCGATGCACACGTCGACGCGGCGCTGGGGACGGAGGTGGGGCAGCAGGCCGGGCTTGAAGAACGCGATCGCCTCGACCACGGTGCCGAAGCCCTCGCCGTCCGGCTCGACCGCGCCCAGCCACACGCTGACGTGCTGCCGGTCGGCCCCGAACGCGCGCGAGGCGAGAATGCGACAGTCGAGCATGGCCAGCGTCGGCGAGGGGTTGCCCTGGCCGCACGGCTCCAGCGTCTCCAGCAGCTCGCACGTGTCGGTGGTGCAGTCGGCGGCCGCGATGATGCCGTCGATGGCAACAACTCGCCGGCGTGGAAGATCGCCGAGCTGCTCCGCGACACTGGCGCTGATCGCCGCGGCGAACTCATCGAAGCGGGCGGCATCGAGGCTGAACCCCGCCGCCATGCGGTGACCGCCGTAGCGCCGCAGCGTGTCGGCGGCGCCGTCGAGCGCCTTGACCACGTGGACCTCGGGGATGGTCCGCGCCGAGCCCTTGGCCTCGTCCTCGTTGAGGCAGACGATGAAGCTGGGCCGCGCGTAGCGCTCGGTGAGGCGGCCGGCGACGAGCCCGACCACGCCCATGGGCCAGTCGGCGCTGCCGAGCACGATCGCAGGGGCGTTCTCGGGGATGTCGCGCACGCGCACCTCGGCTTCGGCCATGACTCGTGCGACCACCGCCTGCCGCTCGCGGTTGGTGGCGTCGAGGCGCCGGGCCAGCGCGTCGGCCTGCTCGTCGTCGTCGCACAGGCAGAGCTCGAGCGCCAGCCTGGCGTCCTCCATGCGACCGGCCGCGTTGATTCGGGGCGCGATCCCGAATCCGATGTCGGCGGCGCGGAGGGTGACGGGCAGCCCGGCGACGCGACACAGCGCGCGGATGCCCGCCAGCTCGCGCAGCCGCGGCAGCCCCCGCTCCACCAGCAGGCGGTTCTCGCCGCGCAGCGGCATCATGTCGGCCACCGTTCCCAGCGCGGCGAGACCCAGGGCACCGTCGGCGCTGCCGGCGGGGACGATCCCCGCGGCTTCAAGCGCGACCAGCAGCTTCCAGGCCACCCCGGCGCCGGCCAGGCCGTCGAATGCGTACGCACAGCCGGGCTGCTTGGGGTTGACCAGCGCGTCCGCCGGGGCCAGCCGCGGCGCCGTGCCGTCGGGGGCGAGCGGAAGGTGGTGGTCGGTGACCACCAGCCGCATCCCGGCGGGGCGGTTGCGGGCCGCCTCGACGCTGCTGGTGCCGCAGTCGACGGTGATCACGCAGCCCACGCCCTGGTCGCCCAGCTCGGCGAGCGCAGCGCTGTGCAGGCCGTACCCCTCGTTCATGCGGTGCGGGATGTAGGGCAGCACGTCGGCGCCGGCGGCGCGCAGCGCGCGGGTGAGCATCGCGCAGGCGGTGACACCGTCGGCGTCGTAGTCGCCGTACACGGCGATGCGCTCACCCCCGGTGACGGTGGTGGCGACCACGGCGACCGCCGCATCCATGCCGAGCAGCCCGAGCGGGTCGTGGAACGCCGCCCCGCGGTCGAGC
>JALYTM010000326.1 GCA_030854305.1 Candidatus Dormiibacterota bacterium | reverse complement strand
CACCAGGCCAGCACGGACCGCGACGCCGGCACCCTGCTCATCCGCGACGCCGGCTCGCCGGTCGACACCCACTGGATCGACGACCGGGACGACCTGCCGCGGGTCATCCGCGCCGGCCGGCACATCGCGCGGACCCGCCGGTACATCCGCAACTTCGCTCACGAGGTCGAGCCACCGGACGTGGTCGACTACGTCCGCCGCGAGGCTCGGCGCGGCGACGGCTGGGTCAAGCTCGTGGGGGACTGGATCGACAGGGAGACCGGTGACCTCGCGCCGTCGTTTCCTCGGGAGACGGTGGTGGCTGCCGTCGCGGCGGCGCACGAGGAGGGTGCTCGGATTACGGCGCACTGTTTCGGCGAGGAGTCGCTCGAGGATTTCGCCGCGGCGGGGACCGACTGCATCGAGCACGCCACCGGACTCCAGCCCGGCACCATCGAGGCGTTCGCTGCCCAGGGGATCGCCATCGTCCCCACTCTGGTCAACGTCGCTACCTTCCCGGCGCTGGCGGCCCCGGCTCGAGCGAAGTTCCCGACCTACTTCGCTCACATGCTGGACCTGCACCGCCGCCGGTTCGAGACGATCGCTGCCGCGCACGACGCCGGCGTGCCGATCTACGTGGGCACCGACGCGGGAGGGAGTCTGCGGCACGGGCTCGTCGCCGAGGAGGCCCTCCAGCTGTCGACGGCCGGGCTCAGTCCTGTCGAGGTGCTGACGGCGGCCTGCTGGGGGGCGCGGGACTGGCTTGGGCGCCCCGGGCTCGAGGAGGGCGCGTCGGCGGACCTCATTGTCTACGAAGCAGATCCGCGTGATGACCTGAGGGTGCTGGGCTCACCCCGAGCGATCGTGCTGCGTGGGTCGACGGTGAGATGACGGGAACTCGCCCGATGCGAGCACCCGGCGAGCGTGTGTGGGTCGCGGACGCCATGCACACCGACGAGGCCGCATACATCTCGGCCAACCGCATGTCGCGGCCACGGATCAGCGAGTGGAACCCGGTCGACATCTTCGGCCTGCCCTCGCTGATCCGCGCGTCGTCGCGACACCATCACACCCTCCTGATCCATACGCGGGAGCCAGTCGGCGACCACGACCTCGTTGGAAAAGTCAATATCACCAACGTCGTTCGCGGTCGAGCAGACTACGGGACGCTCGGCTACGACGCGTTCGACCCGTATTCGGGACAGGGACTCTTCGCCGAGGGGCTCGCCCTCGCCGTGGGGCTGGCTTTCGCCCCTGAACCGGGCGGCATGGGACTCCACCGCCTCGAGGTCAACGTCCAGCCAAGCAACGTGCGCTCGGCAATGGTGTTGCGACCCTTGGGTTTTCGGCTGGAGGGCCACTCGCCGCAATACCTGCGTATGCCTGACGCCTCCGGTCAGGAGGCCTGGCGGGACCACGACCGCTACGCCCTGCTGGAGAGCGAGTGGCCGCCCTCGGCGACGTCAGCCCGGACCGGCCCACGGGTCGTCGCAGTCGTCAACGGAGTTCCCGGGTCGGGGAAGTCCACGCTGGCTGCGCGACTCGCCGCGGAGCTGGCTGTTCCGCTCCTCTCCAAGGACGTCGTCAAGGAGGCTGTCGCCGACGCGCTGCCGGCCGAGTTCCTGAAGCAGCACGGGGCCGGACGCTCGGCGCTCGGGGCGGGGGCCAGTGAGGCGCTGTGGGCGCTACTCGCCCATTCGCCTGCGGGCGCGGTCGTCGAGAGCTGGTTCTGGCCCGGCGACGAACGCTACGTCGTCGACGGGCTGCAGCAGGCCGGCCTCGACCCCTCCAGTGTGCCTGAGGTGTGGTGCGACCTCCCCGTTACCGTCGCCCGCGAGCGCTTCGAGGCGCGGGCGGCCCGCGGGGACCGGCATCATGCCCACGGGACACAGGTCGGGCTCGAGGACCTGTGGATCCGGGTGGCCGAGGCCGCGCGTCCGTTGGGGTTGGGACCGGTGCTGCGCATCGATGCCAGTGCACCGCTGACGGACCGCGACCTGGTCCGCCTCGCACTCCAGGTGCGCGCCGCTGCGTTCGCGGGTCTTCACCCGCTGGGCTGACGAGTCCGTCGTATCTGAATCCGGGTGTCGGGACGGGTTCTGGCGCACCCGCTCGGCCGACTGGTCCGCCCGTCCTCGCGATTCTGGCAGAATGGACCGCTGTACCCGTCCGGCTGGGCTCTCGCCCGGGCCGGATGCCTACCCCCGAGTCTCGGCTCCCCGCGTACCCCATCCGGTTGTGCGGTCTCGCCGATGCTCACCACACAGAAACAGGAGTGACCACGACTGTGGCCGTCAAGATTCGCCTGAAGCGGATGGGCAAGATCCGTGCACCGTTCTACCGGGTCGTCGTCATGGACTCGCGCACCAAGCGCGACGGCCGGGCGATCGAGGAGATCGGCAAGTACCACCCCACCGAGGAGCCCTCGCTCATCGAGATCGACTCCGAGCGGGCCCAGCACTGGCTCA
>JALYTM010000325.1:2092-2451 GCA_030854305.1 Candidatus Dormiibacterota bacterium | reverse complement strand
GTGCTGTACACCAGGGGCACACCGCTGTCCTCCTTGACGTGGAAGAGCGAGAACTGCTTGAGGTCGGGGAAGGAGACTGTGAAGGCGGCGGTGCCACCGTTGGCCGCGGGCAGCTGCAGGGTGGTCGACTGGTGCAGCGCCAGCGGGAAGGTCGCGGCACCCTGGTAGTAGGGCTGCATGCCGCTGGTGTCGAGGCTGAAGACGTCCTGGGTCGAGCCGTTGTCCAGCCCGAGGTCACCGACGAACAGCTCCACCTCCAGCACCGGGTTGGTCGCCGCCGCGGTGCCCGGCTGGTAGCTGACGCTGAGCCCGCTGGTGGTGCCGCCGACGGTGGGCACCGCCTGGGCGTCGGGGTACAG
>JALYTM010000325.1:0-2082 GCA_030854305.1 Candidatus Dormiibacterota bacterium | reverse complement strand
GCGCCGATCTGCGTGGGCTTGGTCTGCCCGGGCAGAACGTAGTTGAAGGCGGGGACCTTGAGCACCCCCGTGGACGCCGTCTTGTTGTCGCTGATCAGCTGGATCTCGTTGTCGCTGACCACCTCGCCGGACGGGTTGGTGACCACGATGTGGGGCGCCCAGCCGTAGTCCTGCTGGTAGAAGTCGACGTTGTCGTAGCCGAGGAAGTCGTTGACGCGCACGTCCTTGGTGATCACCGGCCTGCCCGCGTCGAACACGGTGACGTTGCTGACAAAGTCGGACGGCATCCCGTTGGCCTGCAGCGGTGCCTTGAAGGAGTTGAGCTGCACCTCGTAGCCGGCGTGGTGGCCGTTGAAGAGCATGCCCTCCTGCAGGGTGTCGAAGCTGGCGCGGGTCTCGGCGACGCGCTGCCCTTCGGTGATGGTCATGATCCCGTCGAACCCGGTCGCCTTGCCCCACACCACCGCGATCAGGAGCAGGAAGAACGAGGTGTGGAACAGCCAGCTGCCCCACTCGCCCCAGTACTGAGGGCTGCGCGGGTAGCGCCGCACCGTCCTGACGATCAGCGCGCGTCCGCGCGTGACCACGCACGAGAACAGCGCGATGTAGATGCTGCCGAGGAGGATGTAGAACAACGGCGACACGAACACCGACGTCAGTGGCAGGCCGAGGTCCGACGCCAGGCCGTTCAGCGCCGAATGGTCGGCCAGGAACTGGGTCACCTTCTGCTGCGCGGAGGTGAACTGCTGGGGCACGAACGTGCCGATGAGCACGATGCCCAACACCCCGAGCAGCATGTAGATGGCGGTGCGCATGCGCGTGTACTCGTGCCACGCCTTGCCCAGGGAGCGGCGGACGCGGCGCGAGGGCGGGGGAGCGCTTCTGCGCGGACGTTGTGCGCGCGGCGGCGCGCTGACCGTGGCCACGTCAGGTGGTGCCCAGCAGCGTGGTGAGCGTGGGGCCAACGTCGACCAGCGTGCCCAGCTCGCGCAGGCGGATGGTGCCCGAGGAGTCGATCACCAGCGTGGTCGGCGGCGCGTCGACCGCGAAGGCGGCCGCCGCGTCCGACGCGGGGTCGAACAGGCTCGGGTACGCCACCTTGAACTCCTGCACGTAGGCCCGAGCATTGGCGCCGTCATCACGGATGTCGACGCCGAGGAACTGCACACCCTGCGCCGCGTACTTGGTGACCAGCGCGTTGAGGTCGGGCTGCTCCTGACGGCAGGGGCCGCACCACGACGCCCAGAAGTCCACCACCACGGGGTGGCCGCGCAGCGAGGACAGGCTGAGGGTGGCCCCGGTGAGGGACGTCCCGGACAGTGGTGGTGCCGGCCGGCTGCTCCGGGAAACGGGTTGCACATTGGTCGACACGTCGGGCTGCAGGCTGCAGCCGCTGACGACAAGGGCGGTGAGGAGCGCGGCAGCGCCGAGCGGGGCCACGCGTCGGAATCTTCTTGGCATGGTGACGAGCGCGCGAAGCTCGAGCGGAGAGTACTACCGCCGCGAGGGAGACCGCCGCCGGCCCCGTGCGCGGCGGTCGGTGCGCATGTCCAGCACTCCATACTCTGGTCCTCATGCGCCGCCACGTCGCTGTCTCCGCTGCAGCCCTGGCCGGGCTCGCCGGCGAGTGGCTGGGGCACGGGCTCACCTACTATTGACTCGCCGGTGTGGCCGGGCTGCGGTCGGGGCTCGGCGGTGTGCACGCCTACATGATCCCCACCGGCGTGGCGCTGGTCCTGGTCGCCGCGGGTGGCGCCGGCGCCTGGCTGGCAGCGTGGCAGGCACTGGGTCGCCGCCTCGACAGCTCCGCTGCCGCCCTGCGGCGCCTGCTTCACTCGGGCCGTCCCGCCACTGCGCCGGTCGCCGCGTCACCGACGCTCGGCGCTCGTTACCTGGCCTTGGCGGTGCCGATGGCGCTGATCCAGTGCGGCATCTACCTGGTGCAGGAGAACGTCGAGCGGCTCGCCGCCGGGGGCAGCAGTGCGGGCGTCGCCCCGCTGCTCGACAGCCACGGTGCCGCGGCGCTCATCCAGGCCGGCGTGGCCGCGGTGATGGCCGCCGTGGTCCTCGTCGCGCTGCGGC
>JALYTM010000052.1 GCA_030854305.1 Candidatus Dormiibacterota bacterium | reverse complement strand
CTGCGCACCTCGTCGCGGGCGCGCATGCTCTCGGTCGGCGACGGACCGGTGCTGATCGCGACCACCGCCGCCGCCCCCGCCGAGCGGCGGGCAGCACTGGAGCGGGCCGGTGCGGAGGTGATCACCGTCGCGGGGACCGACCGCGTCGACATCGCCGACCTGCTCCGGCAGCTCGGCGACCGGTCCGTGATCAGCGTCCTCGTCGAGGGAGGCTCGGCCCTGCTCGGCTCGATGTTCGACGGCGCCCACGTCGACCGGGTCGTCGCAGTGCTGGCGCCGATGGTCATCGGGGGCACGGCCGCGCCCGCCGCGGTGGGCGGCGCCGGGGCGCCGTCCCTCGCGGCAGCCACCCGACTGACCGACGTCGGGGTGGAGCGGTGCGGCGGTGACCTCGTCGTAACCGGGTACTGTGTGGCCTAGATGTTCAGCGGAATCGTCGAGGAGATCGGGCACATCGACGCGGTGGATGCGGAGGCGGGACGCATCCGTGTCGAGTGCGACCAGGTCCTGAGGGGGTCGCGCCGCGGCGACAGCATCGCGGTCAACGGCTGCTGCCTCACCATCGCCGACTACACCAGCGGCGGTTTCATCGCCGACGTGATGCCTGAGACGATCGGGCGAACCACGCTGGGCTCACTGCCCGCGCGGGGCGCCGTCAACCTCGAGGCCGCGCTGCGGTTCGAGTCACGTGTCGGCGGCCACCTGCTGAGCGGTCACATCGACGGCGTCGGGACGGTGGTCGGCGTGGTCCGCGACGGCAACGCACTGCGGGTGACCCTCAGCGCACCCGGCCAGCTGCTTCCACTGCTCGTCGAGAAGGGCTGCGTCGCGGTCGACGGCATCAGCCTGACCGTGGTCGGCGTCGAAGGCGACCGGTTCGGCGTGTCGCTGGTCCCGCACACGTTGGAGCACAGCACCTCCGGCGAATGGATCACCGGCTCCCACGTCAACCTCGAGGGCGACCTCGTCGCCAAGTACGTCCAGCGCGGCCTGGACGCATACGTCGCCACCGCACGCCCGGTGGCGCTCGCCCGGGAGGCCTGACCGATGCCTCTGTCCACGCCCGAGGAGGCGATCGCCGACATCCGCGACGGTCGCTTCGTGATCATCGTCGACGACGAGGACCGCGAGAACGAGGGCGACCTCGCCATCGCCGCCGACCGCATCACCCCCGAGGCGGTGAACTTCATGGCCACCGAGGCACGCGGCCTGGTCTGCGTGGCGTGCGAAGGATGGCGGCTGGACGAGCTCGGTCTTTCGGCCATGGTTGCCCAGAACACGTCGCAGTTCGGTACCGCCTTCACGGTGAGCATTGACGCGGTGGGTCGCGGGGTCACCACCGGTATCTCCGCCTTCGACCGCGCCACGACCATCCGGCTGCTCTGCGACGAACACGCGCGGCCGCTGGACTTCGCCAAGCCGGGCCACACGTTTCCGCTGAGGGCCGCCACCGGCGGGGTGCTCGAGCGAGCCGGGCAGACGGAGGCGATCGTCGACCTCTGCAAGGGCGCCGGGCGGTTCCCGGCCGGGGTGATCTGCGAGATCATGCGCACCGACGGCACCATGGCCCGGCGCGTCGACCTCGACGTGTTCGCCGCCACCCACGACCTCAAGATCGTGGCCATCAGCGACCTCATCGCCCACCGTCGCCGCACCGAGCGCCTGGTGATCCGCGGCGCCACCACCACTCTGCCTCTCGACGAGGGGCTGGTGACCATCAACGCCTACGAGGACGTCATCACCGGCGCCACCCATGTGGCGCTCACGTGGGGCAACGTCACCGACGGCGAACCGGTCCTCGTGCGCGTGCACAGCGAGTGCCTCACCGGCGACGTGTTCGGTTCGCAGCGCTGCGACTGCCAGGCCCAGCTCCACCGCGCCATCGCGATCATGGCGGAGGAGGGTCGCGGGGTCCTGGTGTACCTGCGCCAGGAGGGACGCGGCATCGGCCTGATGGACAAGCTGCGCGCGTACGCGCTCCAGGACCGCGGGCTGGACACCGTGCAGGCCAACCAGCATCTCGGCCTGCCGGTCGACAAGCGCGACTACGGCATCGGGCAGCAGATCATCGCGGACCTCGGCGTGCAGCGGATCAGGGTGATGACCAACAACCCGCGCAAGTTCTTCGGTCTCTCCGGGTACGGTCTCGAGGTGGTGAGCCAGGTGCCACTGGTGGTTCCCGCCACCGCTCACAACCGGCGCTACCTGGAAGCGAAGCGCACCAAGCTCGGCCACCTCCTCGACCTCAACGAGGCCGACGCCGGGTAGGTCGACTGTCCCTCGCGGGGCGCGAGGTGTGGGACGATCGCGTGCGTGGACGTGCACGCCGGCAAGCTCGACGCCACCGGGATGCGCATCGGCATCGTCGTGGGGCGCTTCAACGACGTGGTGTCCCAGCGGTTGCTCGAGGGCGCGATGGACATCCTGGTGCGCCACGGCGCCAAGGAGGCCGACATCGTGGTCGCCTGGGTCCCCGGCGCCTTTGAGATCCCGGTGGCGGCGCGCGAGCTGGCCGAGCACGGCAACGTCGACGCGGTGGTGTGCCTCGGGGTGGTGATCCGCGGGGAGACTGCGCACTTCGACCTCGTCGCCGGGGAGGCGGCGAGAGGAGTGGCCTCCGTGCACCCGGCCACGGGCATCCCCGCCGGGTTCGGCGTGGTCACCGCCGAGACGCTCGAGCAGGCGCTCGACCGGGCCGGCGGCAAGGCGGGGAACAAGGGGGCGGACGCGGCGCTCGCCGCTGTCGAGATGGTCAGCCTGCTGCGGACCCTCCGCCAACCGCGGCCGGCGGCACGGCGCTCAGCAGCGTCCTGACCACCCCGCGTGGTGGGCGCCGCGGCGTCCTAGCGGGCGGCTTTCGCCTGGGTGCGGACGCAGCGTGTGCAGACCTTGGCCTTGACCACGCGCCCGGCGAGGAGCAGGTGCGTGGTCTGGAGGTTGGGCATGAACCGGCGGCGCGTGTGCCGCTTGCTGTGGCTCACGTTGTTGCCGGTCATGGGGCCCTTCCCACAGACGTCGCAGCGCTGGGACATGGTTCTCTTGTCTTCCTGGAAAAGGCGGTTTCGCCGTCGGCAGGGGCGCCGCGTACTAGAATTGCGCCCCGCCACACACGTGGACTTGGCACGTTCCGGAGAAGTCCCCGGACCGAGGCCGAGAATAACACAAGGCCGCCGAGCGGCTTATGGGATGCGACGTGACGAGCAAGGTCAAAGCGCCTGCGGCGCTCACCCGCACCGATACTCTCGGTCGCATCGAGGTGTCGCCACGGGTTGTCGCATCGATCGTCGGTCACGCCGCCAACGAATGCTATGGAGTGGTGGGGATGGCGGCGCGCGGCCTCCGCGACGGCATCGCCGAGCGGCTCAACCGTGAGAACGAGCACCGCGGCGTCGAGATCGAGGTCCGCGACGGCGGCATCCTCATTGAGCTGTACATCATCGTGCAGTACGGGACCAGGATCAGCGAGGTCGCGCACAACCTGATGAGCGCGGTGCGCTACGCGGTTGAACGGTCACTGGGAGTGCGGGTGCTGGCGGTCAACGTCAACATCCAGGGCATTCACCTGGAGGTCGAGGGTGCCCGGGGCTGAGGCGGGCGCTCCGCTGACCGTGCTGCAGCAGCCGACGCTCGAGATCGGCGGGGAGCAGCTCCTGAACGCGCTGCGCAACGCGCTCAGCTGGCTGCACGCCAACCAGGAGGAGATCAACGACCTCAACGTGTTCCCGGTACCCGACGGCGACACCGGCTCGAACATGTACCTGACCATGCGTTCCGCCGTCGAGGAGGCGCAGTCGGCGGCTGACCCGGGGTCGGCAGCGTCGGTGCTCGCCGCCGCCGCGCACGGTTCGCTGATGGGCGCCCGGGGCAACAGCGGGGTCATCCTCTCGCAGGTCTTCCGCGGCCTCAGCCAGGGTCTCGCCGGCGCCTCGCGGCTCGATGCCGCGGGCCTGGCGAGCTGCCTGGCAGAGGCGCGGACGGTGGCATACAAAGCGGTGATGAAGCCCACCGAGGGCACGATCCTGACTGTCGTCGGTGCCGCCGCTGACGGCGCGCGCGAGGCGGCGGCGACCAGCGCAGACCTGGTGACCGTGCTGGACGAGGCCGTGAAGGCCAGCCACGCGGCGGTGGAGAAGACCCCCGAGCAGCTCCAGGTGCTCCGGGACGCGGGGGTTGTCGACGCCGGCGGATTCGGCTTCGCGGTGATCCTCGAAGGGATCAGCCAGGCCGTGGCCCACCCCGAGGCAGCCCCGCTGGGCCTGGACATGCCACGCCGCCGGACCGGTGGCGACAGGCCGGCCGGGCCGGCCGTCATCGAGGCCCAGGCGTCGAGAGCAGGCGGTGTCGCACCGCGGCGAGGTGCCGCGTCGGTCGCGATCCACGAGGAGGGCTGGGGGTACTGCACGGAGTTCCTCATCCACGGTCCCGGTCTCGACCCCGACGCGCTGCGCGACGAGCTCGGGGTGCTCGGCGAGTCGGCGCTCGTCGTGGGCGACCCGGACCTGGTACGCGTCCACATCCACACCGGCGAACCGGCACCGCTGATTTCGTTGGCCTCCCAACGCGGACGCCTCAGCAAGCTCAAGGTCGAGGACATGTCGGCCCAGCACCACGAGGTGCTGGGCCGCGCCGCGGCGGCCGAAGCCGAGAGCGGTGCCGGTGCTGATGCAACAGCCGCGGAGGCCGACGTGCCACTGCCCCGCAAGGCTCTCGGGGTGGTGTCCGTGGCACCGGGCGGGGGCTTTCGTGACATCCTCGCCAGCCTCGGTGCCGACGGTGTCGTCGAGGGTGGCCAGACGATGAACCCCTCGATCGAGGACATGATCAACGCGGTTCGCTCCGCGCGCGCCGACAACGTGATCCTCCTTCCCAACAACCGCAACGTCATCCTCACCGCGCAGCAGGTCGACGGGCTCGTCGACGACGTGGCCGTGCGCGTGGTGCCCACGCAGAACCTTCCCCAGGGGATCAGTGCCCTGCTGGCGCTGGACCCGGACGCCTCGCTCGACACCAACGCGGAGCGTATGGAGCACGCCATCGGGCACGTCCATGCGCTTGAGGTGACCCGAGCGGTGCGCGACAGCAATGTCAACAGCCAGGACATCAAGGAAGGCGACGTGCTCGGGATCCTCGACGACGAGATCGTCGAGGTGGGTGACGATGAGGGCGCGGTCATCGCCGCAGTTCTGGAGTCGGCTGAGGACAAGCCCGAGCTGGTCACCGTCTACCGTGGCGGGGTGGTCACAGACGCGGCCGCGCAGGAGCTGGTCGGCGCACTGCAGACACGCTTCGTCGACATCGAGTTCGAGCTCCACGACGGCGGCCAGGAGCACTACACCTACGTTCTGTCGCTCGAGTAGCGTGATCCGCGTCGTCACCGACTCGACCTCCGACATTCTCCCCGAGGACGCGCGCGCGCTCGGCATCGACGTCGTGCCCCTCACCGTGCGGTTCGGCGACCAGCAGTTCCGCGACGGCATCGACCTTCGACCCGACGACTTCTACGCGCGCCTGCCGACCGCCATCGTTCAACCGAGCACCTCTCAGCCCACGCCCGAGCAGTTCGCCGAGGTGTATCGAGGCCATTTGGCCGCTGGGGACACCGTGGTGTCGATCCACATCTCGTCGAAGCTCAGCGGCACGCTGCAGTCAGCGTCACTGGCGGCGCAGGAGTTTCCCGCCGGGGCGGTCCGGGTGGTCGACTCAACCACCGTCAGCGCCGGCATCGGCGCGCTGGTTCTTGCCGCCCTCAGTGACGTCGGCCGCGGCTGCGATATGGACCAGGTGGTGTCCCGGCTGGAGGCACGGCGTCGGCGCATCGACGTCTACGTGCTCCTCGACACGCTCACCTACCTCCAGCGCGGTGGGCGCATCGGGCGCGCCCAGGGGTTCCTCGGCGGCATCCTCAAGGTCAAGCCGCTGCTGCGCATCACCGACGGAGAGGTGCACCCGCAGGCGCGCCTGCGCAGCCGCCAGCAGGGCGTCGACACGCTCCTCCAGATCGTTGCGGCGGCCGGCCCACTCGAGTACCTCGGCGTCTTCCACTGCGGCGCCCCGCAGCTGCTGGACATGCTGGTTCCACAGCTCGCGTCGGCCCACTCCGAGGTCAACATCGTCACCGGCCAACTGGGAGCGGTGGTGGGCACCTACAGCGGACCGGGTGGGGTCGGGGTGGCATTCCTCCCCGAGGCGTAGACCGCGGGACAGGCGCGCGGTCGCCCCGGCGGCCTCGCCGTATAGTCGAGAGCCGATGCCCCCCACGAGCGCGATCGAACCGACATCGCCGATCACGCCCGCCACGCCTGTCACCTCGTTGCGCGGCGTCGGCAGCGAGGTGGCCCGGCGGCTCGACCGCCTCGGCATCAGCACCGTCCGCGACCTCCTCTACCACCTTCCGCGCCGCTACGAGGACTCGCGCGACCTCACCCCGGTGGCGCAGCTGCGGCCAGGGCAGCGGCAGACGTCGCACGTGGTCATCCGCAACATCAGCATGCGGTACAGCAACAGGGTCAACCCCCACACGCATCGACGGATGGTGCTGGTGGAGGCCTCGCTGGTCGACGGCGGCGACGTCGCCGGCGCGGTGTGGTTCAACCAGCCCCATCTGATGCGGCAGCTCCACCCGGGCATGGAGCTGTTGGTCAACGGGACGGTGGAGAGCGACAGGACCGGTCCGCGGTTCAAGAACCCCACCTTCGAGCGCGTCGGCGAGGGACAGCGACACGTCGGCCGTCTCGCTCCCGTGTACGCCGAGACCGAGCGCATCACCTCCCGCTGGCTGCGCGATCGCATCGAGCCGTTGCTTCCCTTGGCGGCAGCCATCGACGACCGGCTTCCCCCGGCGGTGCGCAGCGCCGAGGGCCTGGTGCCGATCGCTGAAGCCCTGCAACAGGTCCACTTTCCCGACGATGAAGCCAGCCGGGCACGTGCCCACGAGAGGATCGCGTTCGAGGAGATGTTCCTTCTCCAGCTGGCCGCTGAGCGGGCGCGGCGGCGGCGCCTGCAGAGCGCAGGGGTGGTCGTGCCGTACGACGTCGATGTGGCACGCAGCTTCACGGCGTCGCTGCCGTTCGTGCTCACCGGAGGGCAGCGTCGCGCCGCCCACGAGCTGCTCACCGACATGGCCGCCCCCGGGCCCATGAACCGCCTGCTGCAGGGTGACGTCGGCAGCGGCAAGACGGTGGTGGCGGCCATGGCCGCGATGCTGACCCACGCGGCCGGCTACCAGGCGGTGGTCATGGCTCCCACCGAGATCCTCGCCAGGCAGCACCTCGCCACGCTGACGGAGCTGCTCGGTCCGCACGACATCCTGCCCCGGCTACTGGTGGGCAGCACCACGACGCGGATCAGGCGGGAGATCCTCGGCACTGTCGCGCAGGGGCTGGATCCACTGCTGGTCGGGACGCACGCGCTCATCGAGGACGACGTGGCCTTCAGCAACCTCGGCTTGGTGGTGGTCGACGAGCAGCACCGCTTCGGCGTCGCCCAACGACAGCGGCTTCGGCGCAAGGCGGCGGTGATGCCCAACTTCCTGGCCATGACGGCGACCCCGATCCCACGGTCGTTGTCGCTCACGCTATACGGCGACGTCAACGTCAGCGAGCTGCGCGAGCTGCCACCGGGGCGCCTGCCGGTGACCACGCGGGTGGTCCCGCCGCACCAGCGCGAGGACGCCTACACCTTCATCCGCGAGCAGGTGCGGGAGGGGCGGCAGGCATTCGTCATCTGCCCGCTCATCGAGGAGAGCGACAAGCTCGGCGTCCGCAGCGCCACCGCGGAGTACGAGCGCCTCCGGGCCGACGTGTTCCCCGACCTGCGTGTGGAGCTGCTGCACGGACGGCTCCGCGCGCGCGAGAAGGAGGACCGGATGGCGCGCTTCGCCGCCGGGGCCATCGACGTGCTGGTGGCGACCAGCGTGATCGAGGTGGGGGTGGACGTCCCCAACGCCGGCATCATGGTGATCGAAGGTGCCGAGCGATTCGGGCTCGCCCAGCTCCACCAGTTCCGCGGTCGCGTCGGGCGGGGTGAGCACCGGTCGTTCTGCCTCCTCTTCCAGGGGAGCATCGACGACGAGGGCTCGCAACGGCTGCACACCGTGGCCGACACCAGCAGCGGCTTCGAGCTCGCCGACGCCGACCTGCGCCTGCGCGGGCCGGGTGATGTCGCCGGCCGGCGCCAGCACGGGTTGCCCGAGATGCTCGCCGCCGACCTCCTCGACGTGGGCATGCAGCAGCGTGCCCGCAGGGCGGCGTCGGCG
>JALYTM010000324.1 GCA_030854305.1 Candidatus Dormiibacterota bacterium | reverse complement strand
TGTTTGACCTCGGGCGCGGCCGGCTGCGTCATGCCCGGCGGAAGACCTCTCCCGGCGGCCGTCCGCGCAGTCGGGCGGCCACGTCGCCGCGCCGCACCGCCGCGCCGACGGCGGTTAGCGCACCGTCGAAGGCCTCGAGGGTGGCATCGACCGCAGCGTCGTCGTGAGCACGCGACACGAAGTTGGCGTTGCCCATCAGCACACCCCGGTCGAGGCACTCCTGCCACAGCAGTCCCTTGACGACGTTGGCATCCGCACCCCCGGCTGCCTCGAAGGTGATCACGCGCCGCGGCGCCAAGCCGATCATGCGAGCGGGAACATCGTGCTCGTCGGCGAGCGCGTTGAATCCCTCCATGAGCCGCTCGCCCTGCCGCCACAGGTGCTCGACAACGCCACCGCGCCTGATCGCGCTCATCGTCGCCAGCGCCGCCGCGAGCGACACAGTGTCGCCGCCGAACGTGCTCGATACGAAGACGGTCGACACGATCTGTTCCATCACCGCCGCGCGCCCGGTCACGGCCGCCATCGGGTAGCCGTTGGCCATCGCCTTGCCGAAGGCCGCGAGGTCGGGCAGCACCCCGAAATACTCCTGGGCGCCTCCCTCGGCGAGGCGGAAGCCGGTGATCACCTCGTCGAAGACCAGCAGAGCCCCCTGCTCGTGGACCAGGTCGCGGACCGACTCCAGGAACCCGGGCAGCGGTGCCTCCACCCCGACCGGCTCCATGATCACCGTCCCCACCTCCCCCGGGTGGGCGGCGAACACCGCGCGCAGCGAGTCGAGGTCGTTGTAGGTCCACTGGTGGGTCAGATCGCGCACCGCCCGCGGCACCCCGGCATTGCGCGTGGTGTGACCGATCGCCCAGTCGTGCCAGCCGTGGTACCCGCACATGGCGACGTGCTCGCGCCCGGTCGCAGCCCGCGCCAGCCGCACCGCCGCCGTGGTGGCCTCCGACCCGGTCTTGAGGAACCGCACCATCTCGGCGCCGGGGACCATCTCCACCAGCAGCTCCGCGACCTCCACCTCGAGGCGGTGCCCGAGTGAGAAGCAGGGCCCGGCAGCCACACGCTCGTGGACAGCCACGTCCACCTCGGGATCGCCGTAGCCCAGCACCATCGGGCCCAGGGCGCACGGGTAGTCGATGTACTCGTTGCCGTCGAGGTCCCACACCCGGCAGCCCTCGCCGCGGTCGAGGAAGACCGGGTAGACGCCCTCCACTTGCTGGTCGGGCGCCTTGCTGTACGTCTGGGTGATCCCGGGCAGCACGCGCCTGGCTCGCTCCAACAGCTCCTTGTCGGTCCTCGTCGTCGTGGTCGTCATGCAGTGGTCTCCTGGCGCCGGGCGGCGTCGCGCTGGGCACGATAACGTTCATCCCGCTCGGGTAGGCCATCCTGCTCGCGGAGGGTGGGGTCTGCGTCGAGCAGCGCCACCGTCTCGCGGACGCCGGGGGTCGAGCCGGTGGGCAGCGCGGCCAGCACGGCCGCAACCCGCCGGAGGTCGTCGGGTACGTCGACGGTGAGCCGCATGGACGAGACGTCGCGGTCCCACGCCACGTTGGCAGTCGTGAACTCGCCGGGCCGCTCGCGGATGCGCGCCGTCACGTGCTCGCGTTGGTGCGGCGCCAACGCTTCCACGTCCAGCCTCCACAGGCATGCGGTCGTCATCACCTCGACGTCGTAGCCGTCGGGAAATGTCGCCGGGTCGACGTTGCCGGCGTACTCGACATTCTGTTCAGCGCGGCGTCGCACCACCTCATCGATGACGTCGGGGTCGACGAGTGGGCAGTCGGCGGTGATACGCAGCACGACATCCCCACCGTGTTCGCGAACCGCCTGCACGAACCGAGTGAGCACGTCCTCAACCGGTCCGCGCGTCACCAGTGCCCCACAGTCGGCGGCCAGCGCCGCCACGGCGTCATCGGAGGGGTCCACGCTGGTGGCAACCACCACCCGGTCGACTGTGGCCGCGCGGGTGACACGGTCGACGATGTGCGCCAGCATTGGGCGCCCGGCCAGGTCGGCCAGCACCTTGCCGGGGAACCGCGTCGACCCCATGCGGGCCTGGACGATCGCGACCGTGGTCACGCCACGCCACCGTCGCGCGCTGCCAGAGCCACCTCAACCGTCGTCGCCGCGCAATCGATGTCATTGCACGTCGGGGCTCGTGACCCGATCGCCGCCAGCAGGTGCTCCATCTCGCGGACGTACTGCGCGTTGGGGTCGGCGTCCACCGCGCCCGCCAGCACCCGCGGTTCGACGCCGGCCTCCTGCACCAGCTCGACGACGCCGCGGGGAACGTCCCACCGGATCTCGCCGATCGTGCCGACGACCGTGCAGCTCCGCGAGTACACCCGGCGCAGGTAGTCGAGATGGATGTGCGACTGCGCGCCCCCCGCGTGGCGCAGCGTGATGTCGGCCACGTCCTCGACGTCGATCTCGAGCACGCCGCTGGTGGAACAGGTGCCGGT
>JALYTM010000051.1 GCA_030854305.1 Candidatus Dormiibacterota bacterium | reverse complement strand
AACGGCTCGCCGAATCCTGCGGTGTCTCGGTGGGTGAATGGAGTGGTGGCGCGGTTGTCGACGTCGAATCCGCGAGGATCCACGCCGACCGGATCGGCTACCCGCTGATGATCAAAGCCGCCGCGGGCGGCGGTGCGCGCGGTATCCGCACCGTCGCCTCTCCAGCAGGCCTCGCCGAGGCGTTCAAGGCAGCCCGAGCCGAGGCCGACGCCTCGTTCGGTGACACGACGGTTTTCCTCGAGCGACTCCTGCCCACCGGCCGCCGTGTCGAGGTGCAGGTTGTCGGTGACGTGGCGGGCACCATCTGGGCGCTGGGCGTGCGGGACTGCTCGGTGCAGCATCGCCATCAGAAGGTCATCGTGGAGTCGGGGTCGACCGCCCTGGACACCGGGGGAGTGGCCCGGGTGAGCGACTGGGCCCAGCGCATCTGCGCTCGCGCTCACTACCACGGAGCGGGCACCGTCGAGTTCCTGCTCGACCCCGACAGCGGAGAGCTCGTGTTCATGAAGGTCAACACTCGCCTGCAGGTCGAGCATCCCGTGACAGAGATGACGACCGGGGCCGACCTGGTGAAGCTCCAGTTCCACGTCGCGTTCGGAGGCAGCCTGAACGGCGAGCCACCGGCGGCGCGCGGTCATGCGATCGAAGTGCGCCTTTGCGCCGAGGACGCGGACAACGGATTCACCCCGGCTTCCGGGGTGGTCGAGCTCTTCCGCCTGCCGGGCGGACCGGGTGTCCGGGTCGACACCGGGATCGTCGAAGGTGACCCGGTGGCGAAGGAGTTCGACCCCGTGCTCGCCAAGATCATCGCGTGGGGAGCCGACCGCTCCGAGGCGCTGGCGCGGCTGCGGCGGGCGGTCGCCGACACGGCGGTGGTCCTGCATGGCGGCACCACCAATCGCGCGTTCCTGCTCGAGCTGCTCGGGCGGCCGGAGGTCCGCGACGGTCTCGTCGACGTGGGCTGGCTGGACCGCGCGGCCACCCCCCCCGGACGGCGGCGTCATGCCGAGGTTGCTCTGCTCCTCGCCGCCGTCGAGGTCGACGAGGATGACCTTGCCGTCGAGCGAGCCCAGTTCTACACCTCGGCGGTGCGAGGCCGGCCGCTGGTTCCTGACAGGATCGGCCGCAGCGTGGCGCTCCGGATGAGCGGTCAGGGATACCGATTGCACGTCGACCGCCGCCGGCCCGGCACCTGGAGCGTCGAGCTCGACGCTCGCCGCATCGAGGTCGAGGTGCAGCGACACGGGCGCTACGAACGACTGGTCCGCTGCGCAGGCACGACCCACCGCGCGCTGTGCGTCGACCAGGGGGTCGGCTTTACGATCGAGATCGACGGCGTCACGCACTCCATCTCCCGCGAGGACAACGGGGTGGTTCGTGCGCCGTGGCCGGCCGTCGTCGTGTCCCTTCGTGTCGTCTCAGGCGATGTCGTCGCCGCGGGCGACGTGCTCGCTGTTCTCGAGGCGATGAAGCTCGAGATGCCACTTGTCGCGCCGTTCGCCGGCACAGTGACCAGCGTCCTGGTGACCCCGAACGTCCAGGTGGATACCGGTGCGCCTCTGCTCCACCTCGCCCCCGGCCACGACGATGTGGCGCGGTCGCGCCCGCGCGGTGATCGGGTGGTGCTCCATGAAACCACGTCGGATGGCGGCGGCCAGGCCGCCTGCCGGCGAGCCATCGAGTTCCTGCGCCTCCTCATGCTCGGGTACGACGTCGACGGGGCTTTCGCGGAGGCTGCCCTCGCCGAGTACGAGCGCGTCCTCCGCGAAGGCTCCGCGCATGCGGACACGGCCCTGGAGCACGCTGAGGATGAGGTGCTGCTCGCGTTCGCCGACGTCTGCGCCCTCTCGCGCCGTCGGCCCGAGGGAGATGACGAACTTGGTACGGCACAGAGCATCCAGGAACAGCTCTTCTACCATCTGCGCAGCCTCGACGCAAAGCCTTCGCCGCCGGCCCTTGCGGAAGCGATCCGGCGTGCCGTCGCGCACTACGGGGTCGCGGGACTGGAGAGGAGTCCCCAGCTGGAGGACGCACTTTTCTGGGTAGTGCGTTCGCATCTCCGCTCCAGAATCCAGATCCCGGTGGTGCTCCGGTTGCTCGATCTGCGCCTGGACCGAGCCGAGGCCGGTGCCCAGTCAGGCGAGGAGCTGCGTCTGGTCCTCGACCGTCTCTACGAGGCAACCCGCCGGCATCACCCCGCGGTCGCCGACCTGGCCCGCGCGGTGCGCCATCGATGCTTCGACGAGCCGCTGATGGACCAGGCTCGCCGGTCCGTGTACGAGGCTGCGGAGGACCATCTCGCCTACCTCGCGTCCAACCCCGAGGCGGGCGACCGTACCGCGCACGTGGCGGCGCTCGTGGAGTGCCCGCAGCCGCTGCACAACATGCTGAGCTTCCGCTTTGCCGGAGCGACCCCCGCCCTGCGCGGCGTGATGCTCGAGGTGATGACGCGGCGGTACTACCGCAACCGCGCCTTCACCGACGTGCGCGTCGTCGATGTGGAGGGTCAGCTCGCGGCGGTCGCGAGCGAGCCACACCGTGGCCACCAACGCACGGTCATCAGTACTTTCGCGCTCGCGGGTGAGCTCAGCGGCGCGCTCGGGACCTTGCGACCATTGATCGAGGGTCTGCCGCCGGACGGCGAGGCGGACGTCGACGTCTACACAGTGCGCGAAGAGGTCGTGCACGATGTCGACGCGCTCGCGCGCGAGGTGCGCCACGCTATCAACGCGGCCGATCTGCCGCGGAGAGTGCGCAAGGCCGTGGTCTCGGTCGCCGCGGCGGGGCGAGGCCTGGGCATGTCGGCCACCCAGCACCTGGCGTTCCGCCGCGCGGGTGCCGTCTTCCGGGAGCAACCGCTCTATCGCAGCCTGCACCCCATGATGGGAGACCGACTCGAGCTGTGGAGGCTGCGCAACTTCCGTATCGAGCGGCTCGCTTCCGCTGAGGATGTCTACGTCTTCCGCGGCGTCGGCCGTGACAACCCGAAGGACGAGCGACTCTTCGCCATCGCTGAGGTGCGCGACGCCACCCCGGTGCGCGACGCCGCCAACCGCGTCATCGCCCTCCCGTATCTCGAGCGAATGCTGCTCGAGGCCCTGGCGAGCATCAGGACATGGCAGTCGCACCGCGCTTCGAGGGATCGTCTGCAGTGGAACCGCGTTCTGCTGTACGTCTGGCCGCCGCTGCTCCTCTCATCCCGGGAGATCTACGAGATCGTCCGCCGAATCGCTCCCGAGACCGAAGGCCTCGGAATGGAGAAGATCGTGGTCCGCGCCCGCGTCCCCGACGCGACCGGCGCGATGCGGGACACCGTCCTTCAGTTCTCGAACCCCCTGGCCGCGGGGGTGTCGATGCTCCGTTTCGACACCCCGGCGAGCCTCCCCATCCAGCCGCTGAGCGCGTACCGACAGAAGGTGGTGTCGATGCGGCGTCGCGGGCTCGTGTACCCGTACGAGCTGGTCGAGATGCTCGCTCCCTCCGGGGATGGCACCGGTGATGACATGCCACCAGGCAGCTTCGTCGAGCACGACCTGGACGGCTCGGGCTCCCTCGTCCCGGTCGACCGGCCGTACGGTCGCAACACGGCGAACCTCGTCGTCGGTGTCATTCGCAGCTTCACCGCGAAGCATCCCGAGGGAATGGCGAGGGTCATCCTGCTCGGCGATCCCAGCCGCAGCCTTGGCGCGCTGGCCGAGCCCGAATGCCGGCGGATCAACGCGGCCCTCGACCTGGCGGAGCGAATGCAGGTTCCGGTCGAGTGGTTCACCCTCTCCTCGGGGGCGAAGATCTCCATGGACTCGGGCACCGAGAACATGGACTGGATCGCTCGCGTCCTGCGCCGCATCGTGGAGTTCACCCAGGCTGGGGGCGAGATCAACCTGGTCGTCAACGGCATCAACGTCGGTGCCCAGCCGTACTGGAACGCCGAGGCGACGATGCTCATGCACACCCGTGGGATCCTGGTCATGACCCCGGACGGCGCGATGGTGCTGACCGGCAAGCAGGCGCTCGACTACTCCGGTGGGGTGTCTGCGGAGGACAACTTCGGCATCGGCGGCTACGAGCGCGTCATGGGCCCCAACGGCCAGGCTCAGTACTGGGCGCCCGATATCAGCTCGGCGTCCCAACTGCTGCTGCGTCATTACGATCACACGTATCGCGCCCCCGGCGAGCGCTTTCCTCGGCGGGTGGCAACCACGGATCCACGAGATCGTGATGTCGGGGAGTCGCCGCATCCGTCGGGCGTCGGGAGCGAGTTCATGCGCGTCGGCGAGATCTTCTCCGAGCAGCTGAACCCCGGGCGAAAGAAGCCGTTCGACATCCGCGCCGTCATGCACGCCGTGATCGACCAAGACCACCTGCCCCTGGAGCGCTGGGCCAGGATGCGCCACGCGGAGATCGCGGTCGTGTGGGACGCGCATCTCGGCGGCTATCCGGTCTGCCTGATCGGCCTCGAATCGCATCCGCTCGAGCGCGTCGGCTTCATCCCGGCAGACGGGCCCGCCCACTGGACCCCGGGCACCCTCTTCCCGCAGGCGTCCAAGAAGGTCGCACGCGCGGTCAACGCCGCCAGCGGCAACCGGCCGCTTGTGGTGCTCGCCAACCTCTCGGGGTTCGACGGCTCTCCGGAGTCGATGCGGCTGCTCCAACTCGAGTTCGGCGCCGAGATCGGCCGTGCAGTGGTGAACTTCCGCGGACCCATCATCTTCTGTGTCATCTCGCGCTATCACGGTGGCGCGTTCGTCGTCTTCAGCGCGGCGCTCAACGACGCCGTCGAGGTGACCGCACTCGAGGGGTCCTTCGCCTCGGTGATCGGTGGCGCCCCGGCAGCCGCCGTGGTGTTCGCGCGCGACGTCGATGCCCGCGCCAAAGCCGATCCGCGCGTCGTCGATCTGGCCCTCGGCGTCGACCTCGCCCGCGGCGATGACAGGACGCGGCTCCGGGCACGCATGGCCGCGCTCCTCGAAGAGGTACGGAGCGAGAAACTCGGTGAGGTAGCGGCCGAGTTCGACGCGGTGCACACCGTCCAGCGCGCCCAGCGGGTGGGGTCGGTGCACAACATCATCCCGGCCGCCACGATGCGCCCCTATCTGATCGATGCGGTCGAGCGAGGGATCAAACGGGAGCTTGACAGCAACGGCCCGCAGCGGTGATCGGCTGGCTGATCGCCGCAGTCGACGAGGTGCCGGTCGACGACTCGTGGCTGGTTGCCGAGGAGCGACAGACGCTGGGCGCTTTGCGCATACCGAAACGGCGCGCTGACTGGCGGCTGGGGCGCTGGGCAGCAAAGTGCGCGGTCGGCGCGGCGCTCGGACTGGTCCCGCGTCAGATCGAGATACGGGCCGCCGAGGACGGCGCCCCCGAGGCGCTGTCCGGCGGAACGCGCCTCCCGGTGGGGCTGTCGATCAGCCACTGCTCGGGCCGCGCCGCCGGGGTGGTGGCAACTCCGTCCCAACCGATCGGCTGCGACCTCGAGGTCGTCGAGACGCGCGGTCCCGCCTTCACCGACGAGTGGTTCACGGCGACCGAGCGTGCCCTCGTGACGTCGGCGGCGGCGGAGGAGCGGGACCTGCTCGTCACCGTGATCTGGTCGGCGAAGGAAAGCGCACTCAAGGCGGTGCGTACCGGGCTGCGGCGCTCGACGCACTCGGTTGTCGTGTGGGTACCCGAGAGCGCTCCCGGCGACTGGTCCCGGCTGCGCGTTCGTGACCGTGAAACGGGCAGCGACCTTCACGCCTGGTGGCGACGTCACGCCGATCTCGTCCTCAGCGTCGCCGGGCCGTCGAGTGCCCTGCCGGAGCCGTTGCGGTGATACCGCGGTGTGCGCCGTTCGCGTTGATCTGCAAGCCGGCTGGGGCTGCCGGCGCTCGAGACGGCCACAAGACACGGACATATCGGGTACCGAAGTCCGTCGCCCTTCGTGACCAACGACCCTCGATCAACTGTCCCGCGCCGTCTATCCTCCGAACATGCACACTGCAGCTGGTACCTTTCCGACCGAGCGTCACCGAGTGACCGTCCGGGTGCCCTACGACGCCGCTGACGTCGAGAAGGCGGCTGACTCCATGGACGTGCCGGTGAGCGACGAAGAGGTGGAGGCGATCCTCGACGATATCGGCGGCGAGCTCAACGCGCTGGCCAGAGCGGCCGTCCGCTCCGCTGTCCTGTCTCGCATCGACGAGGACGTGCGGACCGTGTCGCGCGGGCACCAGAACTCGGACGACGACTGACGTTTCGCGTTCGTCGGACCTCGTTTCGGATCGATACAGCTCCAAGGTGCAACCAACCTCTCACCCGCCTCGGCCGACGCCACCGCGTCTCCGCGGCTCCGTGCGCCGGACCACCCACATCGACATGCGTCGATCCGAGGAACCGGCTGAAGGCATGGTCCTCACCGGTACGGCTCGCGACCTCGTGACCCGTGCCGACGCCACCACCGTCGTCGCCGGGACGGCAAGGATCAGCGCCAATGTGGGCATCGACCGCCGCCTCGTGGCGCTGTCCACCGACCCGGTGGAGGCCGGCTCGGCGATGCTGATTGGCCATCTGGTCGGCTCAGGGTTCCGTCGCGCTCTCGCGACGTCTCTCCCGTCGCACGCGAACCGAGGAACGCTCCTTCATCTCCTGCTCGATGATCTGCCGGTCGCTGTGCTCGTGTCCGGACGGAGCCTTCTCCAAACGGCGCTCGCCGACGGCGTCGCCGAACCGCGGCCACCGCTACCCCGGCCCGACATCTGTGCGGGCTGGCGTACCGGTGGCTCCGCAATGCTGGCGCTGTCCGGAGGCACGGCGACGCGCGCGATCGGACCGGCGGCCGCTGCCGTCCAGGTGCCCGGTGACGCGCTGTCGTGGCACCGCATGGAACCGCTGATGACAGGGGAGATGCGGCGCTGCAGGCGGATCGACGTCACCTCAGGGGACGTGTTGCACATCGACGCCGCGTTCCGCGACACCTACGTGGATGCCGGAGGGGTTGAGCGCGTGCTTCATGAGTACTCCGTGATCGTCGACGCAGTTCCATCCACATTGGAGATCCGGTTCATTGAAGCCATGCCGCACACCCTGCCGTACTCCGAGTGCGTGGACGCAGCCGTGACCGCGACAGTGGCTCGCGGTGCTCAGCTGCCGCTCCTGCGCAACCGCGTGGAGCAGTCTCTCTTCGGACCCGCCAGCTGCACCCACCTCAACGACCTGCTCCGCTCGCTCGCCGACGCGGGTGAGTTGGCGACACTGTTGGCGTCAACGCGCTGAGGCTCCGACGTTTCCCCTACCCGCCATCCCGACCGGGCCGCGCCGCGGCCACGTCGCCGGCGATGGCGATGCCCTCGGTGAGGCGCTCCCGCGTGGTCGTGAAGCACAGGCGGAGGAACTCGGGTACCTCGAAGGCCACCCCCGGGCTGACCAGCACGTGTCGGTCTGCCAGGGTGCGCACATAGGCAAGCGTGTCGGGCCAGGGACTGCGGATCCAGAGGAATATCCCTCCCTGCGGGTCGGCGACATCCAGCTGCGCCGCGCGAGCGGCGCTCAGCGCATGGTCGCGCAGGCGGTGGTAGGGCTCAACATCCACGCGCCACGAGTCCAGGCACAGCAGCGCTCGCTGCACGGTCGCGGATGCATTCACCATGCCCAGGGCACGCATGCAGCTGGCCAGGCCCTCCGAGGTCACGTCGCCGGCCAGCGACGGGTGGATCGCCAGGTAGCCGATGCGCTCACCGGCCAGCCCCATGTCCTTGGAGAACGACCGCGCCAGCACGGTGTGCTCGTAGTACGCGAACGGCTCGATGCGTTGCGCCGGCGCGTACACCAGGTTGCGGTAGGCCTCATCGACGACCAGCAGCAGACGGCGTCCGGTGCGCCGTTTGTGGTGGTCGATGACGTCCACCAGCGCGGTCATCTCATCGTGCTCGATCACGTGGCCGCTGGGGTTGCTCGGAGTGTTGATGACCACGGCAGCGGTGCGCTCGGTCAGCGCCCCGACCACCGCGTCGATGTCGATGCGCTGGGTCTCGTCGTGCACGCGCACAGGACGGAAGTCGAGGCCGCCGGTCTCGCAGTAGGGGCGGAACTCCGGGAAGTACGGCGCCATCCCGATCACCTCATCGCCGCTGTTGAGGAACGCGCGGAGCGCCAGGCACATCGCACCCGCTGCGCCGCCGGTGATGGCGATGCATGCCGGCGTGATGCCTGCAAAATCGACGTCCTCGGTGGCGCGCTCGCGCAGCTCCGGGTATCCCAGGTTGGGCATGTACATGTGCGCCCCTGGCGAC
>JALYTM010000323.1:2189-2473 GCA_030854305.1 Candidatus Dormiibacterota bacterium | reverse complement strand
TTGCCGAGGCGGTGCGAGGCGCCCTCCACGACGCGTTCGGAGCCGAGGCGGAGGCCACCCAGGTCTCGTCGCACCACGGCACCGTCACGCTGCGCGGCGAAGTGCAGCGGCTGAACGACATCGACGCGTACGAGGCCTGCGCGCGGTCGGTCGACCCCCGCGACGTGAACAACCTGCTGCGCCTCGCAGTCGCCCACCGCGAGGCGTCGCCGCTCACCTCCGCACAGTGAGCCTGGCGGGGCACCCGCGGCCTCAGCGCAGGGAACTCACCCCATGACCCTGCC
>JALYTM010000323.1:0-2179 GCA_030854305.1 Candidatus Dormiibacterota bacterium | reverse complement strand
CTCCCCGCCCGTGGAACCGATGCTTGCGCGCGCTGCCGCCAACATCCCCACCGGGACCGGCTGGCGATACGAGCCCAAATGGGACGGCTTCCGGGCGATCGTGTTCAGGGACGGGGACGACGTCAAGGTCGCCAGCCGCAACGGTCAGCCCTTGCTGCGGTACTTCCCGGAGATCCTCGACCCCATCCGCGACGCACTGCCCGAACAGGCGGTCGTCGACGGCGAGATCATCATCGCCGCCCGCGCCGGTTTGGACTTCGATGCGCTCCAGATGCGCCTGCATCCGGCTGCCTCGCGTGTGGCAAGGCTCGCCGCCGAAACTCCCTCGACGGTGATTCTCTTCGACATCCTCGCTTCCGGCGTCCAGGACTTGCGCGGCAGCCCGTTGTCGGAGCGCCGGCAACGGCTGGAAGCCGACGTGATGCCCAATGCCCGAGTGGCCCTGACCCCGCACACCAGCGACGTCGATGAGGGTCGCGACTGGTTCACCCGCTACGAGGGCGCCGGGCTCGACGGGCTGATCGCCAAACCGGAGCAGAGCACCTACCGCAGTGGCGAGCGCGGCTGGACCAAGATCAAGCACCTCCGCACTGTCGACTGCGTCGTGGGCGGGTACCGGATGGAGGTGACCGGGCGGGGCGTCGGCTCGCTCCTTCTCGGTCTCTACGACAGCGAAGGCGTTCTCCATCACACCGGGCACACCTCGGGGTTCGCGGCGGCCGAACGGCGCGAACTTGTGACCCTGCTCGAGCCGCTCCGCGGCGAGGAGAGCTTCGGCCAGGGACGCACTCCCGGCGGCCCCAGTCGCTGGTCGCGAGCGAAGGATGCAGCGTGGATCGGCGTGACCCCGTCGCTGGTGTGCGAGGTGTCGTTCGACCACCTCCAGGGGCAGCGCTTCCGTCACGCGGCGCGGTTCCTGCGCTGGCGGACGGACCGCGATCCGCGCAGCTGCACATACGACCAGCTCACCCCGGCCGACGCGTTCCGACTCGGGGACATCGTCGACCTGCCCGACGCGCTGTAAATGGCGCCTGCCGCGGGTGCCGCCCCGCGTCCACCACGACGGAATCAGCGTATGCCCGCGGCCGCGCGCCCGAGCCCGGCCCGGGGATCCGCCGTCAGCCCAAGCGTGGCGGCGGCTTCCGATACATCGGCGTCGACGGTCGTGCCCTCCGCGGCGCCGAGGAGATCCAGCGCATCGCCCACCTGGCGGTTCCGCCGGCGTGGACGGACGTGTGGATCTGCCCGCTTCCGGACGGACACATCCAGGCGACGGGCCGCGACGCGCGCGGACGCAAGCAGTACCGCTACCACCCGCGATGGGGTGAGGCGCGCGACGCGACCAAGTACGAGCGGACCATCGCGTTCGGTGACGCATTGTTCCAGTGGCTGGATGAGGACGGCGGCGTCCGTGGCGTCGAGTCCGCCGACGTCAACGAGTACATCCGCGACGCCGCCGGGGAGGACTTCACCGCCAAGGACTTTCGCACCTGGGGTGGCACGGTGCTGGCTGCGTGGCATCTGCGCGAGTTGGGTGAACACTCCACGCCGACGGAGGCCAAGCGGCTCATCGTGGAAGCGGTGGAGTCGGTGGCGTGCCGCCTCGGCAACACCACCGCGATCTGCCGTCGGTGCTACGTTCATCCCGAGGTGATCAACGCGCACCTCGACGGTACGCTGCTCGCCGGCATGCAGCGCCGCGCCGAGGAGACTCTCGAACCCCCGGCGGATGACCTCAGCGACCGCGAAGCCGTCGTCCTGTCGTTCCTGCGTCGACGCATCGCCGCCGCCGCGTGACGGGGTGGCGCGTCCCGCCTACAGTGGGGCGCTGATGGACAGCCGAACCGACTACGCGACGTACCTGCGCATCGATGACCTCCTCGACCTGCAGCACCCGCTCACCGCCGATGTGCACGACGAGATGCTGTTCATCATCGTCCACCAGGTCTATGAGCTGTGGTTCAAGCTCGTCCTGTACGAGCTCGACGCGGCGGCCGCCTCGCTGGACTCCGGCGATACCGTGTCGGCCGTCGCGCCCCTGCGCCGCGCTCTGGCCGTGGAGGAGCTGTTGATCGAGCAGCTTCGGGTGCTGGAGACCATGAGCCCTGACGGGTTCATGCGTTTCCGCGACCCGCTGGCGCCGGCATCCGGCTTTCAGTCCACGCAGTTCCGCGAGATC
>JALYTM010000322.1 GCA_030854305.1 Candidatus Dormiibacterota bacterium | reverse complement strand
CCAGCGCGCCGACCGCGGCGCCGACGGCGTACGGCCGTCCGACGGCGTCGCCGTGCCAGAACGCAACCTTGCCGGGCTCCCCGGGCGCCGGCGCCACCAGCACCTGCTGCGGGGTGATGTCGACGCACCGCCACGTGGTGGCGCCGAGGATGAAGGTTTCGCCCGGCCTCAGCTCGTACACCATCTCCTCGTCGAGCTCACCGACGCGGCGACCGTCCTCGAAGATGTTGACGCTGTACAGGCCGCGGTCGGGGATGGTGCCGCCGCTGGTCACCGCCAGCCGTTGCGCGCCGGCGCGACCGCGCACCGTCCCCGCCACACGGTCCCACACGACGCGCCCACGCAGCTCGCCGAACTCCTCGGAGGGAAACCGCCCGTCGAGCATGTCGAGGGTGGCGTCGAACGCCCTGGCTCCGAGCTCGCTGAAGGGGTACGCGCGCGTCAGCGTGCGGCGCAGGTCCTCCACGTCCCACACGTCCATCGCGGCCATGGCGACAACCTGCTGGGCGAGGACGTCGAGCGGGTTGCGGGGGACCCGCGTCTCCTCGATGTCGCCGGCCAGCATGCGTTCGGCGATTGCCGCCGTCTCGACGAGGTCGGCGCGGTGGGTCGGGAAGACCGTGCCCCGGGAGGGTGCGCCGACACTGTGGCCGGCGCGGCCGATGCGCTGCAGGCCCGAGGCAACGGTGCCCGGCGACCCCACCTGCACCACCATGTCGACGGCGCCCATGTCGATCCCCAGCTCCAGCGACGAGGTGGCCACGATGGCGGGGAGCCGCCCCGACTTCAGCATCTCTTCGACGACCAGCCTCTGCTCGCGCGCGA
Source organism: Candidatus Dormiibacterota bacterium (assembly GCA_030854305.1). GTDB lineage: Bacteria > Chloroflexota > Dormibacteria > Aeolococcales > Aeolococcaceae > Aeolococcus. The sequence continues at coordinate 1,652 of JALYTM010000322.1, read as the reverse complement.
TCGAGCCGTGGTGGGCGCGGATGAGCTGCTCGCCGGCGAGGTCGTTGAGCTGGCCGCTGAGCCGCTCAGCGAGGCGCCGGGAGTTGACGAACACGATCGTCGACCGATGGGCGCGGATCAGCTCCAGCAGCCGTGGAGTGATCGCCGGCCAGATGCTGCGCCGCGGTGCGCGCCTCGCGGAGGCGGCGCCGCCGGTGTCCGCCCCGGCATCGAGGTCGGTCATGTCGTCCACCGGGACCTCGACAGTCAGCTCGAGCTGCTTGCGCACCCCGGCGTCGACGATGGCGACCTCTCGCCCGCCGCCACCGAGGTAGCGCGCCACCTCGCTCAGCGGCCTCTGCGTTGCCGACAGCCCGATGCGCTGCGGGTCGACTGCGGTGAGCGCCGCGAGGCGTTCCAGGCTCAACGCGAGGTGGGCGCCCCGCTTGCTGCCGGCCAGCGCGTGGATCTCGTCGACGATCACCGCGCGCACGCTGCGAAGCACCTCCCGCGCTGCGCTGGTCAGCATCAGGTACAGCGACTCCGGCGTGGTGATGAGGATGTCGGGCGGATGGCGAACGATGTCGCGGCGCTCGGCGGCCGTGGTGTCACCACTGCGCACCGCCGTCCGCGGCTCGCTGAAGGACTCGTTGGCGCGGGCCGCCTCCAGCGCGATACCGCGGATGGGCGCGCGGAGGTTGCGCTCGACGTCCACGGTCAGCGCTTTGAGCGGCGAGATGTACAGGACGCGGCAGCGATCCTTCTCGGCCGGCGCAGGCTCAGTGCCCAGCCGGTCGACGAACCACAGGAACGCGGCCAGTGTCTTGCCGCTGCCGGTGGGAGCGCACAGCAGCGCGTGATGGCCCGCGGCGATCTCCGGCCAGCCGAGCCGCTGCACCGCGGTGGGGGCACCGAGGGCGTCGTCGAACCATCGGGCCGTGGCCCGCGCCAGGGGGAGATCGTCGCTCACACGCTGATGATCGCTCACCACCACATCGGGGCAGAAACCTGTACCCTCGCGCCGCTGATCAGGCCGCATGAGGGACGCCGATGGCCCACAGCGAGGCGGCGACGGTTGCCGCCATCCGCGAGTGCCGCGACCAGGTCGTGGCCACGTGCACCCCACTGTCCACCGCGCGGTGGCACCTGCCCACCGCGCTTCCCGGCTGGGACGTGCAGGACGTGGTGGCCCACCTCGGCTCCCTTGACGGCTTCCTGTTGGGACGCACCGAGCCGTCGCGCCGGGCCGACGCGCCCGCCGCGCCCGCCGCGCCCTGGGTTCGCAACCCGCTCGGCGAGCTCAACGAGGCGCTGGTGGACCGGCGCCGGTCGTGGTCACCGGGCCAGGTGCTGGACGAGTTCGGCGAGACCACTGAACTGCGCCTCCGGCAGCTGGAGGCGCTGAGCGAGGCCGACCTGGAGGTCGAGGTGCCCGCCCCCGGCGGGGGCAGGGTGCCCCAGCGGCGGTTCCTGGGTATCCGGTTGTGGGACTTCGTGATCCACGAGTTCGACATCGCCGAGGCGCTGGGCGAAGAGCCGCGAGTGGACAGCCCGGGCGCGACGCGGGTGCTGGATGAGATGACGTTCCTTCTGCCTCGGGCCCTGGGCAAGGCACATGCGGCGGACGGCACGACCCTGCTCATTGAGCTGGGTGCGCCCGGCCGGGTGATGGG
>JALYTM010000321.1 GCA_030854305.1 Candidatus Dormiibacterota bacterium | reverse complement strand
CCTCGGCGCCGCGCGGAGGCCAGGGGCTGTCGGCGGGCCACCACGGCGGCTTTTCTCCTCCCCCCTGTCCTCTCCGCCGGGCGGCCTCGCCTCGGGGTGTCATCGGGCGTCGTCGGCGACGCGGTAGCCCACCCCGAACACAGTCTGCAGCCGCTTGGGCGCGTGAGGGTCGGCTTCGATCTTGCGGCGGATGTTCCTGACGTGGGCGTCGATGGCGCGCTCGTACGACTCGACGGCGACGCCGTGGACGGCGTCGAGCAGCTGGGCGCGGGTGAACACGCGCCCCGGCTGCCGCGCCATCCGCAGCAGAAGCTGGAACTCCGTGGCGGTGAGGTCGACGCGGTGCCCGTCCACGGTCGTCTCCATGCGGGGTACGTCCATCTGGAGCGCGTCGCCGACCCGGACCACGTCGTCGGCGGCCCTCACCCCGTCGATGCGCCGCAGCACGGCGCGCACCCGGGCGACCACCTCGCGCGGGCTGAACGGCTTGGACACGTAGTCATCGGCGCCCAGCTCGAGCCCTAACACCCGGTCGGCCTCGTCGACGCGGGCGGTGAGCATGATGATCGGCAGCTCCCCGTCGCGACGCAGCGCTCGCGCCACGTCGAGACCGTCGAGCGACGGCAGGGTGAGATCGAGGATGACCAGGTCGGGCCGCCGCCGGCGGGCAGCGGTCAGCGCCGCCTCGCCATCGCCGGCGGTGATCACCGCGAAGCCGGCCCGTTCGAGGTAGTCGCGAAGGATCCGGACGATCTCGGGCTCGTCGTCGACCACCAGCACTGTTCTCACGGCGCGGTCATCCTAGACCGCGCCGTGAGCGGTGATCCGGCTCACGCGCCGGCGGTGCCGGCTGCCGGCGGCTGCTCGCCGGCGGACTCCCCGTGGGACTGCCGGTGCCAGGAGTCGAAGCGCTGCTCGAAGTGGCTGTGGCCGCCACCCCTGGTCGCGCCGGCGGCCCCCGGTGCGCGGCCCCAGGGGCGGTGCCCCCGGAAGCCGAGAACGCGGGGCAGGATCAGCCCGCCGAGAAAGGTCAGCGCGGTGAAGCCCGCGTCGTGCGTGGTCAGGCCGACGGCGACGGCGCCGCCGACGGCGATGAGGCCGAACAGTGTCCTGGCTGGTCGGTAGTAGTACATGGCGATCTCCTTGTGACGCCCGGTTGCTTGAGCATCACGATCGCGCCCACGTGTGCACCGGGTGTGAAGGAGGTCCGGAGGTCTGGCGGTGTCATCCCACCCGCGCAGCGAGCTGGCGCATGGTCTCGAAGGCGACAACGTCGACGAGGACCACCGCGAGCAGAGCGGAGGCCGCGAGACCCCGTCGCGCCACGGGAGGCACGCGGCTGAGCAGGTGGGCTCCCCCGCCGATGCAGAGGATCGCGATTGCCGGGCCGGCGACGAGCACATACCGCCCCTGCGGCTGGTAGTCGATGAAGACGCTGTTCGCCACCATCAGCAGCAGCGAGACGGCGACCGACCCTGCCATCGCCACGGCCAGGCCGCGCCGACCCCCGTCCCACGTGCGCGCCGCGACCCACCCGAGAGCCGCGGTCAGGGCGACCACGGCGAGGACCAGCACATCGAGGAGGTTGAGCACAGTCCGCCAGGTCGCCGCTGTCCCACCACGGACGGCGTCGAACGTGGGGAAGCTGCCCACCATGCTCACCACCGCGGTGCCGGTCCAGGCCCGGGCCTGGCCGAGCGTGCGCAGTCGAACCGGCGACGTCAGCAGTGGGTGCAGCGGGGGAAGCGGTGACCCGAACGTGCCCAGGTTGCGCGCGAACCACCAGCCGGCGAGGAGCAGCGGCGGCGCGATCAGCGCCATCCCCGCCCAGGACATCAGGGCGGATCGCCAGCGGATGGCCACGCAGAGGAGCAACACCACGATCAGTCCGTAGTCGGTCTCCTTGCTCAGCAGCGCCGCCGCCACCGCAAAGCCCGCCACGGCCAGGGTGCGCGCGGACGGCCGCCGCGTGAACGTGAGCACCGTGGCCAGCACCAGCGCCGCCGCCGACGCGAAGCTGAGCGCGTCGTTGGAGACGGTGCCGTCGAGCCACTGCAGCTGAGGCAGCAGGGCGGAGGGCGCCGCCACCAGCGCCCAGCGCAGCGGCGACGAGGGCCAGATCTCCCGTGCGGCGAGAGCCGCGAGCAGAGCGGTGGCGGCACCGAGCACCGCCGACACCAGGCGCACGGTGGTCAGCGCGCCGCCAAGAGAAGCGACGGCGGCACCGAACAGGTAGTACAGCGGTGGCTGCTGCCTCTCCGACACGGTGGCGCCGGGCAGGGCGCCGTGAAGGAGAACCTGGATGTAGTTCCAGTGCAGTGGCTCGTCCGGGCCGTATCCGACCGGCGTGAGGTGCGCGTAGGCCACGCTCGTCGCCGCCGCCGCCACCACGACCAGGGCCACCGGCAGCCAGCGCGGCCTCACGACACCACGTCGACTTCCCGTTGAGTGTCGCGTCGTCCGCGCAGGGAGGTGGTCGCCGCCGGCGCGGCGTCC
>JALYTM010000320.1 GCA_030854305.1 Candidatus Dormiibacterota bacterium | reverse complement strand
CCCCGCAGGGGCCGTTCGACCTCGCCTACCAGCAGCGCTTCTTCGGTGGCTGGGCGACGTACGACCGCGACCCGGCGCGTGATCGGGCAGCACATCTCCATCGCGCAGGCGCGCGCGATCCGGCTGCGCATGGCCGCGGACAGCGGTGAGCGGATCGACGCCGCCGGCATGCAGCTGGCCGCCTTCCCGCGACCGCAGAAACTTCTCGAGCTCACGTCGGTGGCGGGCCTTGCGGAGGAGAAGCTCCACCAGCTCCACGGCATCGCGCAGGCGGCTCTCGACGGCGTGCTCGACCGGGAGCGGCTGCGATCGATGACGGTCGACGCGGCACTGGCGGAGGTGTCGTCCTTGCGCGGTGTCGGGCCTCTCAGCGTGCAGGGCATCGTTCTTCGCGGCGCCGGCGTCGTCGACGCGATCGCCGACGACCCGGTCGGCGAGCAGGCGGTGCAACGGCTCTACGGGCTCGACCACCTCCCCGCGCACGCGGAGGTGCTGGACATTGCGCAGGCGTGGCGGCCCTTCCGCACGTGGTCGCAGGTGCTGCTGCATGTCTGGATCCGCGGTGAAGGCGGCGGGCCCGCTCCGCGTCAGCGACCTGGTCGGGGCCCACGGCGGGCCTAGCGAACGACGGTGCGGTCCCTGCCCGCGACCTTCGCCTCGTAGGGGGCCAGCGCCGTCGCGAATCGTGTCGCATGCAGATCACGTCTTTGCACGCGCGTCACCCAAAGCGCCGGTAGGCTCTTCCCGTGCCTGGGACCGTCGTGCGCCGTCGCCGACGCCATGCGCTCGTGCTGCTCGGGTTTGTGGTGCTGGCGGCGCTGATCTTCCTTCCCGCCGACCTGCACGCCACCAGCGTGATGATTGGGGCGACCACCGCGGACAACTCGCAGCACGTGTGGTTCCTGCGCTGGCTCCCGTACGCCCTGGCGACGCATCAGAACCCGCTGTTCACCACCAACCTCATCGAGCCGGGCGGCGTGAACCTGATGTGGAACACCTGGATCCCGCTGCCGGCGCTGCTGCTCTCACCGCTGACGCTGTTGCTCGGGCCGGTGGCGTCGTTCGACATCGCTGTGACCCTGGGCGTGGCGCTGAGCGCGTGGTGCGCATACCTGGCCGCCGTCCGTTTGCTGCGCCGCCGGCTCGCCGCCGTTGCGGCCGGCGCCGCGTACGGCTTCTCGCCGTTCCTGTTCGATCAGTCCTACACGGGTCACTCGAACATGGTCATCGCCGTGGTGCCGCCACTGATGCTGATCGTGCTCGACACCGTGCTGCGCGGCAACACGCCGGCGCGCCGTGCCGGACTGCTGTTCGGCGCGCTGATGATCGCGCAGTTCCTTATCACCGAGGAGCTGCTCGCCTCCGAGGCGCTGATGATCCTGGTGGGCCTGGCCTGCCTGGCGGTCATGAACCGCGGCCAGGTGCGCCAGCGCTTGCCCCACGTGGTGCGCTCGTTGCTCTGGGCGCTGGCGCTCTTCATCCCCGTGGTGGCGTATCCCGTCTGGTTCCAGTTCTTCGGCCCGCTGGTGCCACACCAGCTGCTCACCTCCAAGAATTTCTTCGTCACCGACCTGCTCAACGTGTTCTTGCCGACCACCTCCCAGGGCCTCGAGCCGTCGTTTGCGCGCGACGTCGCCAACCACTACGCGGGCAACTCCGGTGAGTGGGGCGGCTACATCGGCCTTCCCATGCTCGCGGTGGTTGGCTGGACGGCGTGGCGGCACTGGGAGCGGCCGCTGGTGCGCTTCCTGTGCGTGGGGGCGCTGGCGGCGCTGGTGCTGAGCTTCGGGTCCACGCTGCACGTCGGCGGCGTTGATACGCACATCCCCCTGCCGGGCCTGGTTCTTGAACATCTGCCGATCCTCGAGAACCTAGTGCCGGCGCGGTTCGCGGTCTACGTCGCGCTCTTGTGCGCGCTGCTGTTCGGCGTCTTCATCGACTCGCTGCCGTCGCGCGTGCAGACAGTGCGCTGGACGCTGGTGAGCACGGTCCTCATCGCGGCGACGTTCGTGCCGCCGCTGCCCTTCCCGACTCGGCCGGCGGCGACGCCTACGTTCTTCACCTCATCGCCCACAGCGCTGCCGCCGGGCAGAGACGTGCTCGTCGTGCCCTTCTCGCACGACTTCTATTCCACGCAGGCCGTGCTCTGGCAGGCAGAGGCCGGAATGTCGTTCTCGATGCCGGAGGGCTACATCATCGACCGCCAACCGAACGGCGCGGCCGGCCAGGGACCGGCGCCGAGCCTCACCTCAGCGACGCTGGTGGCGATCGCCGCGGGGACGGAGACGGGTGCCCAGGTGCCCGCACCGCAGCGCGCGCAGATGCTCCGTGAGCTGCGGAGCTGGCACATCAGCGAGGTGGTGCTCGGCCCGATGGACCACGGCGCCGCGATGCGCGAGTTCCTGGTCGGGCTACTCGGCGGGCAGCCCGTCGACGTGGCTGGGGCGGCCGTGTGGGATCACTTGCCGTGAAGCGTGGATTGGCCCGAGAGGACAGC
>JALYTM010000319.1 GCA_030854305.1 Candidatus Dormiibacterota bacterium | reverse complement strand
CGACGCGGTTGCTCGCCAACGGGATGGCGATCGACGGGTGGTCGAGCTGTCCGGTTCCTCGCGGCGCGTACCTCCAGAGCACCGTACCGTCCGCCGCGATTCGAATGACTTGGCCCAGGGTCGAATAGTCAGTGAGGAGCACCGAGCCGTCGGGGTAGGCCATGCCATCGGAGGGGTAGGTCGCGGGCACGTGGTGGGTCCAGCGCACGGTTCTGTCGGGGTTGATCCAGGTCACCCAGCTGCCGCCGATCTCGGTCACCACGAGCGACCCATCCCGGGTCGGGAATGCCCCGTTGGGCATCGCGAACTGCGTCGGCGGGTTATGTCTGCAGCCGGTGCCGCCCAGGGCTGACGTGATCGTCCCTGTGGCGCCATTGAGATGGACGATTCGACAGTTGCGGATGTCGGCCATCCAGACGCTGCCGTCCGCCGCCGGAACGGCATCATCGGGGTTGTTGAAATGGTTGGCTCCGCCGCCGCGCACGTTGTACGTTCCCGCCTGCCACAGGACGGTGCCATTGCGTCGAGCGATGACCATGGCGCCCTGGCCGCTCTCCGAGTTGAGCACGATCGATGACCCATCCGGCGTGTAGAAGGCGTCGTCGGGCGCGCCGAGGGGGCGCGCCAGCGGTTGCGAGGTGGTCGGGAAGACCCAGGTCACCGCGCCGCTGGGGTCGACCTCGAGGAGTCGGCTGTGACCGCTGCTCTCCGCGATGAGCAGGTGCCCGGTGAACGGGACGCCGGCGGGAAGCGCTGGCAGTGTTGCCGCCTCCCCGGGGAGCAGGAATCCGGGCGGGGATGGCGTTGCCGAAGGGTCGGCGGGTGGAGAAACGGCAGCTGGAGAGCGCGACTGCGTCGGCGGCACCGGCGAACACCCGCCGAGGAGCACGAGACCGCCCAGAAGTGCTGCCCGAGCGAAGCTCGCGCAGCGGCTCATGGGGCGACCCCGCAGGCGGGCATCGAGTACACCGTGTTCAACGTCGCGTCGACGATCTCGAGAATTCCCGACGCGGTGACAGCCAACCCCTGGGGAGAGGGGAGGTCGGTGGCCACGGGGACGGAATCACCGGTTGATGGATCGACGGCGAGGACGTCGTGGCGGTCGAGCTCCGTCACGTAGAGCAAGCCCGCGTAGGCGACGACCTCGTCGATGTTGGCGAAGTGACCGACTGTGCGGGTAGCGCCGGACGGCAAGATCATGGTCAGTCCAGGGCTGGACTCGCTGGCCACGAAGACGTTTCCCGCCGCGTCGGCAGCGGCAGCGACGGGGCGGCCCAGACCGCTGCCGAGCAGCTGTGGGTTGGGCAAACCGGCGAGGCTCACCGCGAACAATTCCCCTACCGGACTATCGGGAACCAGCAGGCGGTGGTTGACCGAATCGACATAGAGGCCATCGATGCCGGCATTGGGGGTGCGGTTGGGGAAGGTGATGTACGTTCGGATGGCGGGCGTGACCGCCACAACAGCATTGCGGTCTTGCTGGGCAACGTACAGCGTCGCCCCGTCGCTGGCCACGCCCTCAGGACCACCGCTGATGGTTTCGGTGCGCAGCGCGCCACCGCCGCCATCCATACCGACGAGCAGGTTCTGCTGGCGCGCGGTGACCCACAGGCGGCCCACTGCATCGACGCTGATGTCGTCGGGCGACAGAGAGAAGCTGTGGACCACATGCAAGGTGCTCGCGGTGCGAGGGCTCCGGCACCTTGTGAGCTGCGCCACGGGGGGCACGCCGGCGGATGCGGTGGCGGCCGAAGACCGTGCCGACACTGCCGGTGTGGACGCGCTGGGCGGAGCCCCGACTGTGCTCGCACACGCCGATACAGCCATGCCGATCGACACCGCGATCACGCCCAGACGACTCAGGCGCCGCGGGAGCCACACGCAGACAACTGTGGTCCACCAAGGTAAACCACGCCTAAATCGGCGTCGAGCTCCACCGCCTGCTGTCACGCGTGGGCTCGGTCGAGCAGCGGTGCCATCGCGCTGCTGACGATCACATGACCCTCGTCCGTGATCGCATAGGCGGCGAAGCTGGGGATCGCCGCGACCCAACTGACGCCGGCCACGCCCATCACGAAAGCAGCCGTTGCGAAGGCGTCGGCTCGGGTGAGATTGGGGCCAGCCACGGTCATGCTCAACAGCCCGCCCGGCGTCCTGCCGGTCCGCGGGTCAACGATGTGTTCGCCGCGCTCGGTCAGGGCACTGGTGGCCACGGCAAGATCCTCGGCGAGAATGACGGCGGCCACCCGATCACTCCGGTCGGGGTGGCGAATGGCGACCCGCCAGGGGGATCCAGGGGACACTCGCCCGCGAGCCAGAACGTCGCCACCGACGTTGATTGCGAAGTTGCGCGCCCCGCTGTTGCGGAGAATGTCAGCGGCGCGCTCCACCGCCCACCCCTTGACGACTCCCGAGGGGTCGACGCGACCACCGCCAGCCCAGTGTCGAGCGTCGGAGGCGCCGTGGCTGTCGCGGCAGATGCCGTCGCAAATCCTCAGTACGCCCTGC
>JALYTM010000050.1 GCA_030854305.1 Candidatus Dormiibacterota bacterium | reverse complement strand
CCCTCCCAACGGGGCCACTCGCCTGGTCCACAGAGCCTGCAGCCAACAAACCCGCCGCACACCAGCCTGGGCCACCAGCTTCAGCCCTCGACTGCTCGCTCCCAGTTGAAGATCAACACCCTGCTAGAGCAGGGCCGCGATCCGGGCCAACCCCTCCAGCTCCGACACGTCCTCGCTGAACAGAGGAATGCGCGTCGCGGATGCGTCGCCGAGCTTCTCCAGCCGGACGAGCTGGCGGGCGTCGCGCTCGGCGAGCGCGTGGAGCCGCAGCCAGCGCTCGCCGATCAGGTGCAGTGCGTCGGCGGGCACGCGGTGCCCCACGCGCTGCGACAGCCAGGCGGGGAGTCGCTCGTCCTCCGCAAGCGCCTTGGCCGTCGCCAGTGAGGAGCGGTCCCGCAGCGACTCTGGCAGCGCCCGGTTGACGACCACCCCACGCAGCGGCATCCGGTACTCGCGCAGACGTGAGCAGAAGTACTCGGCCTCACCGAACGGCGCCGGCTCCAGCGTGGTCACCACCACGAAACCCACCTGCGGACTGCGCAGCAGCCGGTAGACGTCGCGTGCCCGCTGCTGCACACCCCCGTAGATGGTCTGCAGGTCGGTGACGAACTCCGACACCTCGCTGAGCACGTCGGCACCGAGAAGGCGGTCGGCCATACGCACGAACGGCGCGGCGGCGAAGTTGGCGGCGCGGATCCCGAAACGTGTGGGCTTGGCCAGCCAGCTGAGCAGGTGGGCGCCCACGAAGTCGGTGAGGCGGTTGGGCGCCTCGAGGAAATCGAGCGCGTTTCGGGACGGCGGAGTGTCGATGATCAGGGTGTCGTACTCGCCGCCGGCATGGAGCTCGTAAAGCGCCTCCATCGCCATGTACTCGTGCGAGCCCACGAAGGCATCGCTGATCCCCTGGTAGAAACGGCTGTTGAGAATTCGCTGCGCGTCCTGCCGGGTGGGCGCGTACCGCTTGACCATGCGGTCGAATGTCGACTTCATGTCAAGCATGGCAGCAACCAACTCTCCGTCCAGCTCGATGCCGGCGCGGCGCAGGCGCGCGCGCGACACCACCACCGGCTCGGTGCCGATCTCACGCAGACCCAGCGCGGTGGCGAGTCGCCGGGCGGGGTCGACGGTCAGCACCAGGACGCGGCGATCGTTGCGCTGGGCGATCGCCAGCCCCAGCGCCGCACTGACGGTGGTCTTGCCCACCCCCCCACTGCCGCAGCACACGATCACCTCGAGGTTCTCGACCCGGTCGACCAGGTCGGGTTGGATCCCCGCCGTCTCGCCGGCCGTGCTCACGACATCTCCGCCTGCAGCGCGGCGGCCACGGCACGACTCGTGGCCAGCCCGCTGCGGGCAGCCACCAACGGCACATCGACGACCGGGACGCCGACCTTCGACCGCAGCGCCCGCGACTGCGCCAGCCCGGACTTGTGGAGACGGTCTGCCAGCTCGAGGTCGTCACCGATGCCGGCCACCCCGGGGAGGCGCTTGGCCACCTCGCCGTCGTCGGCGGCCAGCTCGGACAGGATCTTCCGGGTCGCAGGCACCAGCGGCTCGGGCATCACCCGGTTGAGGACGCAGGCGGCGACGTGCACGTTCTTCTGCCTGGTGAGCTCCTCGTAGAGCTCGACGGTCTCGACCACGGGCATCTCCTCGGGCAAGGCGGTGAGCACCGCCGCGGTGCGTCGCTGGTCGGAGAGCACGGCGTCGATCCACTCCACCTGGTTGCGGATCATGCCGCCGCGGACCAGGTTCCTCATCGACCGTGCCGCGTTCAGCTGCGAGAGCACGTGGCCGGTTGCGCTGCAGTCGACGATGATGAGGTCCCAGGACGGGGTGCCGTCATGATCACGCCGGCGCTCCTCGAACGCCACCTTGCCCACGATCAGCATGTCACGGGGACCGGGCACCGAAGTGGCGATGAAGTCGAACACCTTGGCCAGCGGCGTGACCCGGGCGAAGCGGGGCACCTTGAAGTAGGTGTGCAGGTACTCCTGGAACGACTCCTCGGGATGGAGGGCGATCACGCACACGTTGGGCTGCGCCAAACGGGGGCGGAACTCCGCACCCTCCGACCCCAGGGCGGTGGCGAGGTCGCCTTTTGGCTCAACCTCCACGCAGAGCACCTGCTTGCCGCTGCGCGCGGCGAGAAGGGCGAGCGCGGCGGCCACGGTGGTCTTGCCGGTTCCCCCCTTGCCCGCGACGAAGAGGATGCGACGGCTCAGCAGCTCTGCGAGCAGACCTGCCGACGAGGGAGCGGCGGCGCCTCGCTTAGCCGGCAGAGCGGATCGCCTCCAGCACGTCGGCGGCGTGCCCGGCGGGCTTGACGGATCGCCACTCGTGCTCGACGGCGCCGTCGGTCCCGACCAGGAAGGCGCTGCGCTCCACCCCGTTGTAGGTGCGACCGGAGAGCTTCTTCTCCACCCACAGTCGCAGTGCGTCGATGAGCACGTGGTCGGGGTCGCTGATCAGCGGAATGGCGAGGTCGCACTTGGCGGCGAAGCGGTCGTGGCTGCGCGAGCTGTCCGGCGACACACCGTAGACGGTGACCGCCAGCGCCTCGAAGTCCTCGCGCAGCACGCTGAACTCGCGGCCTTCCAGCGTGCAGCCCGGCGTGTCGTCCTTGGGGTAGAAGTAGAGGACGGTGCGGTGCCCGACGAGGTCGTCGCGGCGCAGCGACCGGCCCCCACTGACATCGAGCGCGAAGTCGGGCAGCGTGACGCGAGTGCTCAAGGTCATCGTCCTCCGCGCGGCGACGGCTCGACGGCCGCGGCGAGTCGTGAGTCTACGGTCGGCGCCGTCGCGGACGACGGCTGCCGGGGCGGCCCATATACTCCGCGACCGTGGGGACCCCATCGCGCAGCCGCCGCAAGAACGCGCCGGCGGGGCCACCCGCCCCGGCAGGGCGGCCCCGTCCCGGACCCGCGGTGCCGCAGATCATCGCCGAGGCTCAGCCACCGGCCTCGGCGCGACGGGCGGTCACGGGCCTGCTCCTGCGCTTCATCTCGTGCGGCCTGCTCGCACTGGGGCTCGGTGCCCTGTGGCGCCTCACCCTGGCGCCCAGCACCGTGGGACCGGGCACCGCGTTCGCCGGCATCTTCTCCCTGCTGGCCGGTTTCATCGCCGGCGGCATCCTCTGGTACCTGCACGACGCGCGCAGCCGGCGGCGCCGGCCCGACTCGGTCAGTGATGAACGCCTCGTCTTCTCGTTCGTGGTTTTCGCGGTGGTGCCGTTCCTGGTGCTACTGCTGGTCGGCGTGGTCTGGCTGGTGGCCATCCTCCTGTAGTCAGTTCAGCGAGGCCCGGATTCGCCCGGCGACCTCCTCGACGGTGCCGCGGTCGGCGACCTCCGGCGGCGCGCGGTCGAGATACTGACGCAGGTCGGCGAGGGCGGCGCTGTTGTGGCCGGCGCGGAACAGCAGCAGGCCGCGATCGCGCCGCTCGGTCATCTCATCGGGGAACAGCGCCACGCAGCGGTCGGCAGCGCGGACGGCGAGGTCCCAGCGCTCGAGCGACGCGTAGCAACCACGGAGGTTCCGCGACATGCGCGCCAGGATCACACGCGACGTGGCGGGCTGCAGCCACGACGGCTGCAGCGAGGGCGGGTCCTGACCGGTGGCGTGGGCAACCAACCGAAGCGCCGCCTCGTCGTCCAGCACGTCGCCGTTCGACGGCTCGGCGAGCACCCCATCGACGCGGACGCCGAAGTGGCCGGGCAGGCCGACTCCCTCCACCTCCAGGCCGGCGCGGCGGCCGACGGCCATCCAGACCACCGCGCAGCTGATCGGGATTCCCGCGCCGCGACCGAGCACGGTGTGCAGGTAATGGGCGCGCGGGTCTCCACCGCCGCTCCGGCGCAGGTGCAGGCGGTCCCGGAGCAGATCGTGGATCACCGTCACCGCGGCGGCGCCGCGCGCGCCACCCAGGCACTCACCGAGCTCGTCCCCGAGCCCGTCGATGATCCGCAACGACGCCTCCACCTCCACCTCGGGGCAGTCCTCGGCGGCGAGCCACAGCGCGCCCTCGGCGATGTCACCACCGGGGTCGGACACGGACGCGAGCAGAGCGATGCGGGGGTCGATGCCCATGGCGGGTAATCATGCCGCCCCACCCACCGTCGTCGTCCTGGGTCCGGGTCGGCGAGCAGCCATTGGTAGACTTCGGGGGTGCTCCTAGAGGAGATCTCCGGCCCGCAGGACCTGCGGGCACTTGGCAGCACGGACCTCGACCGCCTGTGCGCCGAGATCCGCGAGCACCTGGTCAGCGCTGTGGCCCGCACCGGCGGTCACCTCGGTCCCAACTTGGGAGTGGTGGAACTCACCGTGGCGATGCACCGCGTCTTTGACTCGCCCCACGATCGCATCGTGTTCGACACCGGCCACCAGGCGTACGTGCACAAAATGCTGACCGGACGGCTCGACCAGTTTGCCACCCTGCGCCAGAAGGGCGGCCTCAGCGGCTACCCGTCCCGACGGGAGTCCGAGCACGACGTGGTTGAGAACTCACACGCGTCGACAGCGCTGAGCTACGCCCTCGCGCTGGCCACCGCGCGCGAGTTGAAGGGCGAGGGCGGCAAGGTCATCTGCCTCATCGGCGACGGCGCCCTCACCGGCGGCATGTCGTACGAGGCGCTCAACAACATCGGCCACCGGCAGCCGCAGATGATCATCATCCTCAACGACAACGGGCGCTCCTACGCGCCCACGGTCGGAGGCATCGCCGAGAACCTCGGGCAGCTGCGCCTCTCACCCAAGTACGAGCGTGCCAAGGGTGCTGCAGGTCAGACACTGCGCCAACTGCCGGTGGTGGGCGAGTCGGCGTACGGCGCCGCCAAGCGCATGAAGGACTCGCTCAAGCAGCTGGTCAGTCCCATCTCCATCTTCGAGACCCTCGGCCTCAAGTACGGCGGCCCCATCGACGGCCACGACATCCGCGCCCTCGAGAAGGCGATGCGCGACGCGGCCAGCTACAACGGACCGGTGGTCATCCACGTGGTCACCGACAAGGGCCACGGGTACAGCCCCGCGGTGGAGGACGAAGTCGACAAGTTCCACGGCGTGTCGAGCTTCGACCCCAGCAGCGGCCACTTCTCCAGCAAGCCGGCCACCTGGACCGATGTCTTCGGCGAGGCCCTGGTCGAGGCCGCGGAGAAGGACGACCGGATCGTGGCGATCACCGCGGCGATGGCATCGTCGACCGGCCTGCTCGAGTTCGCCGAGCGGTTCCCCGAGCGTTTCTTCGACGTCGGCATCGCCGAGCAGCACGCCGTGACCTTCGCGGCGGGGCTGGCCATGCAGGGCCTGCGCCCGGTGGTGTGCATCTACTCCACATTCCTGCAACGCGCCTTCGACCAGGTGACCTGCGACGTGGCGCTGCACGGGTTGCCGGTGACCTTCATCCTCGACCGCGCGGGGATCACCGGCGATGACGGCGCATCCCATCACGGAATGCTCGACATGGCCTACCTCCGCTGCATCCCGGGGATGACCGTCGCCGCGCCGAGCACCCCCGACGACTTGCGCGGCATGTTCGCCACCGCACTGGCCCACGACGGCCCCTTCGCGATCCGCTACCCGCGCGGTGCCGCCCCACAGGCAGCGACGGCGGCGCTCGACCCCATCGCCATCGGTCGCGTGCACGTGCTGCGTGAGGGGACGGAAGTTGCGCTGCTGGCCATCGGCAAGATGGTCGGGGTCGCGCTGGCAGCGGCGGACCTGCTCGCCTCCGACGGCGTCAGCTGCACGGTGGTGGACGCCAGGTTCGTCAAACCTGTCGATGCCGAGATCGCAACGCTGGCATCACGGCATCGGGTGGCGGTCACCATCGAGGACGGCACCATCGTCGGCGGCTTCGGGGACGCCGTACTCGAGGCGTTCGCCGGTGCTGACGTCGAGATCCCGGTGCGCCGCCTCGGCCTGCCGGACAGTTTCATCGAGCACGGTGGCCAGGCGCTGCTGCTCGAGCAGTTCGGACTCTCGCCGGCGGGCGTGGTGGAAGCGGTGCGCGCGCTCGTCCGCGACGGCCGCCCCAGCGTCCTCGCCGGCTGACGTCCCTCAGGGGGCGGCGAGTACGGTGGTGAGGGCCTCGACGAGGCGCTCCGACGCCGAGGCCAGCCCGTTCCGTGCCGTCAGCGCCGCCAGCGCGGCCGCGTCCACCGGGTAGAGATCGCGACGGCCCTGCGGAAGGGTCACCGGGAGGTCGGTCACCGGCTGGACCACGCGCAGCGCGCGCTCGACATAGTCGCGTTGGGCTTCGGTGAGGCGCCCGGCCTCGAGGAGGCCGTCGATGCCGCCATGGGTGCGGATCATCTGGGCGGCGCTCACCGCTCCCACACCCTTCAGCCCGGGCAGTCCGTCCGACGGGTCGCCGCGCAGAACGGCGAAATCGGCGTAGCGACGGCCCGGGATGCCGTACCGGCGGGTGACCTCCGCCTCGTCGACCTCGGCCAGTCCTCCCTTCTCCGGGTAGAGGATGCGGACCCGCGGGTCCTCGATCAGCGCGTACAGGTCACGGTCACCGCTGACGATGTCGACAGTGCCGGACGTGGTCGCGGTCCAGGTGGAGATCAGGTCCTCCGCCTCGTAGTCGGCGAGGCCGATGAAGTCGATGCCGATGGCATCGAGGTACTCGTGGATCACCGCCATCTGCGGCTCGAGGTCGCGGGGAACGGGCTCCGCGACGCGGTGGGACTTGTAAGCGGGAATGAGGTCGACCCGCCAGGCGGGGCGCCAGTCCACGTCACTGGCCACCGCCAGGTGTCGCGGCTGGCGGCTGACCAGCAGGCGGGTGAGCGTCTCCATGAAGCCGCGGACCGCGTTGACCGGGCGGTCGTCGGGTGAGCGCACGCTCGCGGGAACGCCGTGGAAGGCGCGGAAGATGAGGCTCGAGCCGTCGATGAACATCCACTCGCGTCGCACGGGAGTCACTGGAACAGTGGGCGCGACGCCCGATGGCTGCCTCTAGGCGTCGTAGTACAGGAAGAATTCGTACGGGTGCGGGCGCAGCGCGATCGGATCGACCTCGCTCTCCCGCTTGTACGCGATGTACGTGTCGATGACGTCGGGGGTGAACACACCTCCGCGGAGCAGGAACTCGTGGTCGTTCTCGAGCGCGTCGAGCACCTCCGAGAGCGACCCGGGAAGGTTGCGCACCGCGTCCGCCTCGCGCCCCTCGAGCTCGTACAGGTCGGCGTCGACGGGGGTCGGCGGCTCGATCCTGTGCTGGATGCCGTCCAGCCCGGCCATCAGCATCGCTGAGAACGCCAGGTAGGGATTGCACATCGGGTCCGGCGAGCGGAACTCGAGGCGCCGCGCGGCGGGCTTGTCGCTGTAGGTGGGGATGCGCACGCAGGCGCTCCGGTTGCGCGCGCTGTAGGCCAGCTTGATCGGCGCCTCGTAGCCGGGGACCAGTCGCCGGTAGCTGTTGGTGGTGGGAGCCGCGAACGCCAGCACCGCCGGGGCGTGCTGCAGCAGACCACCGATGTACCAGCGTGCAGTGTCGCTGAGCAGCGCGTAGCCGTCGGCGTCGTAGAACAGTGGCGTGTCGCCGTTCCACAGTGACTGGTGGGTGTGCATCCCGCTGCCGTTGTCACCGAACAGCGGCTTGGGCATGAACGTTGCCGTGTACCCCTCGCGATTGCACACGCTCTTGACGATGTACTTGTACTGCAGGACCTTGTCGGCCATCGACACCAGGGTGTCGAAACGCATGTCGATCTCCGCCTGCCCGGCCGTGCCCACCTCGTGGTGGTGCACCTCGATGTCGATCCCGGACTCGATCAGGCTGAGCACGATGAGACTGCGCAGGTCCTGCTGCTTGTCGACCGGTGGAACCGGAAAGTAACCGCTCTTCAGCTTGGGGCGGTAGCCGAGGTTGGGGCTGCCGTTGGCGCCGCTGTTCCAGATGCCCTCGTCGGAGTCGATGAAGTAGTAGCCCTCGTGGGTGTTCTGGTCGTAGCGGATGGAGTTGAAGATGTAGAACTCCGCCTCCGGGCCCCAGTACGAGGTGTCGGCGATGCCCGACTTGCGCAGGTACTCCTCGGCCTTCCGAGCCACGAAGCGCGGGTCGCGGCTGTAGGGCTGGCGTGTCAGTGGGTCGGCGATGTCGCAGACCACGACCATCGTGGGCACCTCGAGCACCGGGTCGAGAAAGGTGCGACCGGCGTCCGGGAACAGGATCATGTCGCTCTCGTGGATCTTCTGGAACCCACGGATGCTCGAGCCGTCGAAGCCGATGCCGTCTTCGAACACCGACTCGGTCAACTCGCTGACCGGGACGCTGAAGTGTTGCCACGACCCGGGGAGGTCGGTGAACCGGAAGTCGACCATCAAAACGCCCTTCTCCTTGGCGTCGTTGATGACCTGCTTGGGGCTGGTGGCGGACGCGAAGGATGGGGACATCGCAGTTGAGACCTCTCCTGTGGAC
>JALYTM010000318.1 GCA_030854305.1 Candidatus Dormiibacterota bacterium | reverse complement strand
GAACACAACCCGCATGTCGCCAGCCTACCGATGTCCACCCCGCCGCCGCTCCGTTGGTGCAGGATTGCACCGTGATCACCCTCATCGTCGTCCTGGCCGTGGTGATCGGCGGCCTCGGCGCGGCGTTCAGGTCGGTGGTCCGTGCCGACTCCAACGAGGCTCCAGCCCTCGGGACCAACAACCCCTTCCCCGAGTCCGTCGGTGTTCTCGGCCCGGGTGAGGAAGCCCCCAACTACCTGCCCACGCCGGTGATCAGCGAAGCCGAGCAGTTCCGCCGCGACGCCCACCTCCACCTCGCCCCCCAAACCCCGTGTCCATCCCCATCCCCATCCCCACCCCACCAGCTGGATGGAAATCCCCGGGGCAATGGAATCCGCCGGCCTGGTCGACGCCCCCGACCCGGAAAACACGCAACACCAACGCAACACTGACTGACCGACGTGCTCCAAGACCACCGATCTCCGCCGGAGGGCACCGTCACTGCAATCGCCACCGCCACAGAGGCTCCCGCCTCCACCCGTTGCCAGAAAGCCACCCCATACCCCGCACGGGAGCGATGACGGAGCCCGCTGGACGAGCCCTCGATGGCCGCAAGTTTCTGCAGCCGGCGAAGGAACGGAGCACTCGCCGGTGGCGAGTGCGCAGCGACGTCAACGCCGGCGAAGCCCTGTTCGAAGCGGCCATCGAGGGCTCGCCCAGCGGGCGTCCCAGCGACAGCGACACCCGCGAATCAGCCGACCAGCTCCCCCTCGAGCGCCTCGACCTCGGCGGGGTCCCAGCGCCGCAGCGTGCCCTCGATCACCTTGGTGGTGAAGAGGATCCCGTCGAGATGGTCGATCTCGTGCTGGATGGCGCGGGCCAGGAGCCCGTCGCCCTTGACGCGGATCTCCTTGCCGTGCCGGTTCAGTCCCTTGGCGACCACGCGCTGGCAGCGGGTGACGTCACCGATCAGCCCGGGTACGGAGAGGCAGCCCTCGGCGCCGGTCTGCTCGCCTTCGCAGCGAACCATCTCGGGGTTGGCCAGCTGGTAGACCTGGTTGTCGACGCGCAGCACGATCACTCGCCACGCAACCCCGACCTGTGGTGCGGCAAGCCCGGCGCCGTGCGCGTCGACCATGGTGTCAACCATGTCGTCCATGAGCCGACGCACCGCGTCGTCGACGCGCGGCACCCGCGAGGCCTTGGCGGTGAGGATGGGATCCTCGTCACCGGCGAGAACGATGGGAAGCAGCGCCACGGGTCACCTCAAGGTCCGGGGTCGACGTCGATGCTCCAGCCGCGACCCCGCGGCAGGTGCGCGAAGGTCCTCTCCACCGCTGTGCCGCGCACCGTGACCTGCCAGCGGAACTCCCCTCGCAGACGATGCAGGAACGCGGGGGTCGGCCCGAGGACGTCGATGTCCGACCCGGCGCCGACTCTATCAGACAGCTCTCCGGCGACCCGCCGCGCGGCCAGCTCCGCGCGCGCATCCTCGCGGTCGCTCACCGTGCACACCACCAGGCGGCTGTAGGGCGGGAACCGCATCGCCCGCCGGACGCGGACCTCTTCGCGCGCAAAGGAGAGATAGTCGTGCGTGGTCGCGTGACGCACGGCGTAGTGCTCGGGGCTGTAGGTCTGCAGGATGACGCGCGCGGGCTCGTCACCGCGGCCGGCGCGGCCGGCGACCTGCGTCAACAGTGAGAAGGTCAGCTCACCGCTGCGGTAGTCGGGGAAGTGCAGAGACACGTCGGCGTTGACGATGCCCACCAGCCGCACATTGCCCAGGTCCCAACCCTTGGCAACCATCTGGGTGCCGATCAGACAGTCGGCCTCGTGGCGCGCGAACTGGTCGTAGATGGTGAAGTAGGCGTCGCGGGTGATCGTCGTGTCGCGGTCCATCCGGAGCAGCCGAAGCGTCGGGAACAGCTCGCGGACCTCCACCTCGAGGCGCTCGGTTCCCATGCCCAGGCCGCGAATCGCCACCGACCCGCAGCCGGGGCAGACGTCGGGGAGAGGACGCGACGCGCCGCAGTAGTGGCAGTCGCAGCGACGCCGCTCGGCGTGGTACACCAGCGACACGCTGCAGCTGGCGCACGTCAGCGCTTCGCCGCACGCGCGGCACACCACCACCGTCGCGGTGCCGCGACGGTTGAGGAAGAGGATCGACTGTCCGCCCTGTTCATGGCATTCGCGCAGCGCACGCACCAGCTCCAGCGACAGAGGGCTGCGGTTGCCGGCGCGCAGCTCCTCACGCAAGTCCACCACCTCGATCGGCGGCAGCTCCCGGCCGCTGATCCGCTCGCCCAGGGCCACCAGCTCGAAACCACCGGTGTGGGCAGCGAAGAACGTCTCGACGCGCGGAGTGGCGCTGCCCAAAACCACCGGCACATCCTGAAGCCGGCCGCGCTCCAGCGCCACGTCGACGGCGTGGTAGCGCGGGATGCGGTCCTGCTTGTAGGCCCCCGCATCCTCCTCGTCCACGACGATGATGCCGAGGCGTGGCAGCGGTGCGAACACCGCGCTGCGTGAGCC
>JALYTM010000317.1 GCA_030854305.1 Candidatus Dormiibacterota bacterium | reverse complement strand
CCCCAGTCCAGTTCCACGTCTTCGTCGAAGGCGCGCGGCCACGCGTCCAGGCGCGAGGGGCGGCGGCTGCTCATCGGCGGCCAGCCTACCCAAGCCGCGAGCAACGGCGACGCGCGTGGCCTCAGAATGCCAGCCCGTGAGCAGCTTCATCACCCACTGGGTGACCTCCGGCGGCATCGTCCTGGTGTTCGTACTGATGGCCGCCGAGAGCTGCGGTGTCCCTTTCCCCAGCGAGCTGATCATGCCGTTCGCCGGCTTCCTCGCCGCCGGCGGCCACATCAGCCTCGCCGGCGCGATCGTCGCCGGGACGCTCGGCAACCTGGTCGGTTCGCTGGTGGCCTACCGGCTGGCGGCTCGGTTCGGGCGTGCCGTCGTGCTCGGGCCGGGCCGGTACATCGGCCTGTCCGAGACCCATCTCGAGATGGCCGACCGCTGGTTCGCCCGCTACGGCATCGCTGCGGTGCTGATCGGTCGCGTCCTTCCCGTGGTGCGCACCTACATCTCGTTCCCGGCGGGCCTGGCGCGGGTCGAACCGGTGCGATTCGGCGTCCTGACCACCGTCGGCGCGCTGCCGTGGTGCGCGGCGCTGGCCGTGGGCGGCTATGCGATCGGCGCCAACTACGAGAAAATCTCAGGCCCGATCGGAGTTGCCGCGATCATCGTCGCGGTGATCGTGGCCGCGGGACTCGTCGCCTGGCTGATCGTCGGACGGAGACGGCAGGCAGCCGATCCCCCGGCGGGGCGTTAGATCCGGTCGCTCAGGACATGTCGGGCCAGGCCTGGGTGGCCTCGCCCTCGCCTTCCTCGCCCTCGGTACGCTGCCGGTAGCGGTCCGCGACCATCTTGTTGGCGACGTTCTTGGGCAGGCCCAACTTGACGAGGCTCTTGGTCTCGTCCGACATCACCTTGTCGCGAGCTGTCTCGATCGCCGCGACAACATCCTCGATGCTCACAGTCGCTCTCTTGGCCACGATCACAGTGTATCGCGGGCGCGGAGTTTTCCGGCTGCCGCGATGTCGTCGACGCTGCCCACGGCAGACGCAATCGGCTCCTCCTCATACTTCTGGAGATGGCGTATCTGCCCAACGGCGACGATGATCGGCGGGCCATGTTGGACGTGGTCGGAGCCGCCGACTTGGCCGAACTCTTCGCCGGCGTCCCGGCGTCGTTGCTCAACCCCGACCTCGACCTGCCGGCTCCGCTCGGCGAGCAGGACCTGGTGGCCGAGGTCCAGAGGCTGGCCGCCCGAAACCGGCCGATGAGCGGTCTCGACACCTTCCTCGGCGCCGGCGTGTACCACCGGTTCATCCCCGCGATCGTCCGCGGAACCATCAGCCGCCCGGAGTTCTACACGGCGTACACGCCGTACCAGGCGGAAGCCTCCCAGGGCACCCTGCAGACCATCTTCGAGTTCCAGTCGATGATCTGCGCGCTCACCGGCCTCGACGTCGCCAACGCCTCCCTGTACGACGGGGCCACGGCAGCCGCCGAGGCGATGATGCTGGCGGTGCAGGCGACCGGCCGCGACCGCATCGCGGTCAGCGGCGCGGTGCACCCGGAGACCAGGCGGGTGCTGCGCACGTACGCCGCCGGCCGCGCGGTGGCCATCGACATCATCGAGCCGCGAGCGGATGTCACCGACGCGGAGGCCGCACGGGCGGTGCTCGACGAGCGCCACGCCGGTCTGCTGGTGCAGCAGCCCACGTTCTTCGGCACTCTCGAGGACCTCACCGCGCTGTCGGAGGCGGCGCACGCGGTCGGCGCGCTGTCGTTGTGCAGCGCCGACCCACTGGCGTGCAGCGTGCTGGTCGCTCCCGGTGACTGCGGCATCGACGTCTGCGTGGGTGATGCCCAGCCGTTCGGCGTCCCTGCGTCGTTCGGCGGCCCCCACGTCGGCTACATGTCGGTCCGGCAGTCGCTGGTGCGGCGCATGCCCGGACGGCTGGTGGGAATCACCACCGACCACGCCGGGCGCCGCGCGTACACGCTCACGTTGCAGACCCGCGAGCAGCACATCCGTCGCGAGCACGCGACCTCGAACATCTGCACCAACCATGCGCTCATCGCGCTCGCCGCCACCGTGTACATGGCGCACATGGGAGCCGGCGGCATGCGCGCGGTGGCCACCGTGAGTGCACAGCGCGCCCATGTCCTGGCCGAGAAGCTGAGCGCTGTCAAGGGATTCTCACTGGTCACCGACCAGCCCTACCTGTGGGAGTTCGTGCTCGCGTGTCCGGTCGACGCCGCGGACCTGGTCGCCGCACTCCGCGCCCAGGGCATCCTCGGCGGCTTCGCGCTCGGTCGCGTCGACCCAACGCGCGCCGAGCACCTGCTGGTGTGCTGCACGGAGATGACGCCGCCCGGTGCGATCTCGCGATATGCCTCCGCGCTTGCCGCTATCGACGTGGACTCCCTGCGCCCGACCTCTGCGGCGGCGGCGGTGTGAGCGAGCACGGCGCCAACCGCACCGAGGCAGCGGACGCGGCCGTCCGCCGGTCGCGACCCGAGCCGGGGTGGGCG
>JALYTM010000002.1 GCA_030854305.1 Candidatus Dormiibacterota bacterium | reverse complement strand
CCAAGGTGGGAACCAGCCCCCAAACGTCGCGGTAGAACGCGCCCTCCGTGCCGATGTCTGGAAGCCCGAGATCAACATGCCGGAGATGAGTGATCCCACCGCTCATGGTTCCCCACCCTCGGACGGCCCAGTACCGCACACCTCGCGGAATGCCTTCATAGCCTCGATGAAGCGAGGAACGCCGACCACCGGCAGCACCTGCTCGAGGACGGCGAGCAGCTCGCGGTCGGTCGCGCCGTGACGAAGAGCCGCCCGCAAGTGGGCCTCGAGGTGCTCGCGCGGTGAGCCAACCGCAGTGAGACTACCGACGTAAACGAGCTCGCGCGTCCGCCGATCCAGCACGTCGTTGTCAAGGAAGGAGGCATCGAGGAATTCGTCATAGACCTGGAGGAATGACGGGTCCCACGCGGCGAGCATCTGGTGGATCTCGAGGATGTATCCTCGCTTGCGGCGCATGTCGGTAAGCAAGGCCTGAGAATTGACGTCTGCAGCGGCGGTCGGCTCTGCAGGACTCGGCGCGACGATCGAATAACCGAGGAGCGGGCCGTATACGTCCTCCCGCCGATCGTGGCGGGGTGAAATTCCTTCACCGCGCTCCCGCGCGTCGCGTGCCTGGTCCAGGTCCACTGTGACCGTAACCGTCCCCTCCAGCTTGGGGTCCAACGGCCCCGCCAGGGTCTCTCCATAGGGAGACACAACCAGAGATCGACCAAGAAACTCGAACTGATCCGTGGCGCCCACGAGATCGGCACAGGCAACGAAAACTTGGTCGAGGTTCGCCTGGACGATCACCCCCTCGATCTGCCCGAACGGCGCACCGTTCTCGCGCTGATCGAATCCATGCACCCACGCAGTGGGGACGGCCACCAGATCAGCATTCTGTAGCGCGAGCAGGCGCAGAGCCTCGGGGAAGCGAAGGTCGTAGCAGATCAGGACGCCGAGCCTCATGCCGTCGAGCTCGATCACGGGAAGGCCGAGATTTCCTGGGCGGAATACTTGTCGCTCACCAGCGAAAAGATGAAGCTTGCGGTAGTGGCCGACGACATCGCCATGCCGGTCGATCACAATCGCCGAGTTGTAGACACGGTTCCCCGCTGCCTCGGCAAACCCACCAACGACGGCGACCTCGTGTTCACGAGCCGCAACGCGCCAAGCCGACAGCACGGGGCCGGTTCCGTCGGCAGACTCCGCCAAGGGTCGGATGAGCGCCGTGTCGAGGACATAACCCGTACTCATCAATTCGGGCAGCACAACCAGGTTCGCGCCCGACGCTTCGCCAATCGCGCTGACGGAACGCCGAGCGTTCGCCTCCGCGTCCAGTAGAGCCGCGCGCAGCTGGGCGACGGCGACCTTCACCTGTCGATCTCCTCAGCGGGGGCACTGCCTTCGTCGGGTCCCAGTGGCGTCTCTAGTCCTTGCCCGATATCCCACACACTTTTCCAGGTGAGACTCTCCAGTGACAGGGCGTCGATGCGGACCGACCTGTCCAATTTCAGCGAGTGCAGTTCAAGGCGTTCGCCATTACGCGTTCGAACCTTGCGGACGCGGACCGCAGCGAACTCGTTGACGATAAGCATCTCCTCCACAGGGGTCGGAGCGCCCGACGAGTCGGCGGCGCGCTGTTCGCTCGTCACAGCATCACTCTCACTTGAGGAAATGCGAGCACGGTCTCATCGAGAATGGCCGTGCGTTTCAGGAGCCTGACTTCACCATCCTGGCGCCAAATCTCGTCAAAGCGCTGGGCGGACAAGAAGGCGGGTACGGCTCCCTGACGCACACCGAGAAGCAGGACGTTTGAGCGGACGTCGTAAATCGCCGCACTATCTGTGTGTCGCACACGGACGTTGGTGACAAAATGACGCAGCCGGACGGGCGGATTCTCGCCCCATGCCATTTCGCACATATCCTTGTCGTAGCGACGGAACCAGAGCTGGACCATCGACTCCTTCGACTCGTCCAACAGTAGGCAGTCGGCGTCGAACGGAGGACTGAAGGGATTGTCGGGAGTGACCGGAACTGGCACCACGTAGCGGAAGCCGTCGTCAACCAGCTCTGCCCATTCCGCGAAGCGGCGGGAGTCCATGAACTCGGATTCAAGGGCGAGGAACTGCGCGAGCTCAGCATGCACAAGCGCATCAGCAACATCGCCCTCAGGAACGCCATGCGCGCCGGGAAGTTGTACTGGCACGATCACGCGCTCTGCGAGGCCCCAGTGATCGCCGCCGCAGGCTCACCTTCGATCAGATCATGCCACCGCAGGAGGAACGCGCGGATGGTCTTCTCGGTGCGGTCGCCGTCTACCACGTCACCGGGCCAGCCCAGCGTCGCGGGAGCTTCGGGATGGTGGCGTCCGCCCTCCAGATTGAAGTCCAGGTCGCGGCTCACGTTTCCCTCGTGGGCTTCGGAGATACTCACGAAGTTCTCGAGGTCATCGACCTCGAACATTCCCGCTGGTCCGTTGGTCCGCAGGTATCCGAGTTGGGAAAGCCGTTGCCATGCCTGATCTGCTCCGCGCGGGCGGAGACCGAACCACAGGACCTCGGTGAGATTAGGGCTCAACGGATACCGAAGTGTGAAGCGAATGTACCTTGCATGCCTGCCAGGTCCGTCAACCGACGTCTTGAAGTTCTCGAGAAACGAGAAGTTGGGGAAAATGG
The DNA here is from genome assembly GCA_030854305.1 of Candidatus Dormiibacterota bacterium. Classification (GTDB taxonomy): domain Bacteria; phylum Chloroflexota; class Dormibacteria; order Aeolococcales; family Aeolococcaceae; genus Aeolococcus. Next base: position 23,862 of record JALYTM010000002.1, on the reverse strand, counting down.
TGCCGTGGCCAACTGAGAGACATGACTGCACCTCGACCTGAGCTGCAGTGAGATTTCGTTCCATCTGCGCCCACATCTCTTTCGGGTAGCCGAAGAAAGCGGGACGCGTCGTCGTTAGAGGTAGGCGCTGGATGCGCATGGTGTGGCCATTGCCGCAGTCAACCGTGCGTCCGGTGAAGCGCGGGCCAGATACCTCGCCCAGTTGCTCGAGGTCTGACGGCGTGGCGAACAGCCCCAGCTTAAATGCCGTCCCGTGGGTAATGGGAGTGTGGTACCCGTCACCCGAAAGGTTCTCCGACTCAGACTTCCAATTCGCGTGAATCAAGGTGCGCACCGGGGCGCCAATCAGCTCCACGCCGTCATCAAACTTACCAAGGACCGTGGTCAAGTACCATGCCATCGGCCCCAGATATTCGAGGAGAGTTGGCGCCGCGGGATCCCAACACGCAAAAATCAATCCTTGGAAGGTTTCGACGTGGGGTGGGCGAAAGAGGCCGAAGCGCGCCTTGTCGAAATCACCACCGAATACCTCCCGCTGAAACGTCACGCCGCGCAGATCGCCGTTGTTGGCGTACGTCCACCCGTGGTAACTGCACCGGAAATGCGACGTATTGCCCCGATCGGCGCGGCACAGCCGCGTTCCGCGATGACGGCAAGTGTTGAGTAGCACGCGGATCTGGCCCGCCTCGTCACGGGAGACGATAACCGGATCCAACCCCAGTCGGCGGGTAACGTAGTCGCCCGGCTCAGGAATCTCTGACTCGTGGGCGACGAACAGCCAGGTGCGTCTGAAGATGCGCTCCAACTCCGCGTGATGCACGCCCTCGTCGTTGTAGATGCGCCGGCTTACGGCGAACTGCGGAGTCGTCTCGATCAGGCTCATTGCTCACACCTCCAGTGACCGTTTCGTCCCGGTCGCCGGACAACTCGCGGTCGACTTGGATGCACGTTCGATGATCTCCTCGGTCCCAACGCCCGAGAAACAAAGGATTCTGCAGGGGCACGCCTCACCGCCCTCAAACTTCCAGGGAAAGGCGCCGATGAGACAGCGCTGATTCAGTGCCAGGTCAATGTCCCCGCCGACGTTTTCTGCGTGAATACAACCCTGGGCGAAGGCGAGGTAGTGCATCGGGAACAGGTCTTCTTTGACTCTGCGGCCTGAGCGATGGTGGATGTATTCATATTCACCGAAGAACTCCAAGGGTGTCCGTCCCGTGTGCTCTTGAAACCTCGCGGCCAAGTCCGGACGCATGGTTCGGATTGTGGTGTTCATGGGGTGGTCACCGCTACCGGCGTCGATACCCCACCAGGAGATCTCCATGTCGAGCATCCACTTTGCCAGCTCGAGGCCGCCGCCGGGATGCATGCAGAAGTATCGCACCAGGTCCTGCTGGGGCTGGCCCTGGTAGTAGCGGTGGTAGCCGGTGTGGATGATGAGCACGTCCCCCTTCTTGACCTCGACCTTGGAGGTGATGTGCTCAGGCTTGATTACATCCCAGTCGCCGCACACGTCTGACACGTCGACCACCGCCCCCGGATGGACCAACTTGTCGAGGGGCAGAGATGCGATATCGAGGCCGCCGTCAGCGGCGTGCATCGGCCCGTCAAGATGCGTCCCAGTGTGTAGGGAGGTCTCGATCGCCTGCGAGACGATCCGGTTTGTTTGGAGATTCTGTGTGTAGTAGATCTTGGCGCCGGCGTAGCCCACCCAGCCGGGTGTATGAAGCCCCCATGGATGCGTCAAGTCAACTATTTCCACGTCACTTTGCTCCTTTGATAACGGCGCCTCGTTGCCGCTTAGCGGTCATCGCATCACCCTGAGGCTGGCGACGCTGTCGATTGAATACCCGGCGCCCACCCTCTCCGCCTCAGCCAGGAGATGATGTGCCAACACGAGGTCCTGTTCAACGCTGCCAATCGACTTGAACAGCACGTGGGCCGTCGCGATGGCCGGAACCGTCTCCAGGTACTGACCGAGCAACAGCGCCGTCGACGGGTCGAAACCGCTCTCAGTCGCGGCGATGCTGTCGCCGGCCTCGTGAAGCGCGTCTGGTGTATCGACAACCACCAGTGCCGCACCAACGAAAACGCTCCCTTCGAGCTCGCGGTGTTCAGGACGAGTCGATCCAATCGCAAGCAGTAGGCCGATGTCCTGAGTATGTTCCATCGTAAGGAATGGGCTTTCCTGTGAACTGGTGGCGATGTACGCAATCTCGACCGCGTCAAGCGCGGCGGCCACGCTCGGTACTGGAACAACAGCACATCCGGTCTCGGTGCTCATCTCACGTGCAAATGCCTCGCGATGGGCGCGTGTAGGGCTGTAGACGCGTGCGTCGGTCACTTGCAGTGCCCCAGTGAGTGCGCGTAGGCCCTCACGCGCCTCTTCTCCAGAGCCCACTATGCCAAGGCGCACGTCTCCGCGTCCGGCAATCCAATGTTCAGCCGCAACTGCTGCTGTCGCTGCCGTCCGCAGACTTGTCACCCGGCGTCCGTCGACGATGCCCAGCGGCTCGCCGGTGGACTCCCGAAAGAGGTGCACATGGTATCGAACGTGCGTGCCCACTCGGTGGAACTCTTTGTAGCCGAGCAGGTCGAGCGACGAAATCATGCCAGCGAGTATCCGCATCCAACTGGCGCCGCTGTTCACCTGAACCCTGCCTGTCACCACCTCGTTGGCGGCGACCGCTACGGCAGCGGCGCGGGCGGCCTCAAATGCCAGTCCTGCATTGATCAGCGCGTCGACGTCATCGCCGCCAAGGACGCGCATCGTGCCGTTAGCGCTCACAGCCATACACCCGTCATGGAGCCGGGATCCGCCCCGTGAAGAAGGCCGCGTCATCCTCGCCGCAAACTGGCAGGCCGGCTGCTACCGCGGCGTTGCGCAGCGTCGCCATGTGCGCAGCGGTGGGGCGCGCGTGCGGCTGTCGGATGGGGCCGCCGTTGTAGCCGACAAGCCATGACTGGTACTTCCAGAACATCCGCGGAACGAGGCTGCCCTGTGCCACGAGGGGGCCCATCACCGCAGCGTTCGCCCGCCGAACCGGTGCCATCTTCCAGTAGATCTCCATCGCTTCCCTGAACGTGCCCGTGTCCTGGAGCAACGCAAGCATGCGCGGGACTTGATCGGCCATGCTCTCGTAATTCGAAGTTCCCATGACGCGCATGCCGTAGGCACGGACCCATGCGGGAGCGTTCGCCTCCATTGGATCCGTCACGACGACGCGCTGATTGAAGGTTTCGAAGATCTCGGCGATGCCGCCCACCCCGGGACCACCGATCTCGTTCTTGATCGCAACGATGGTGGGAATCGTCTCGACCATTCGATCAAGGAGCGCCCTTGGGAATGCTGCAGGATGCAACCGCGAGAAGTTCCATTGGTCAATAGCGAAGACCATGACACCGAGGTAGGTACTATCGGCTAGCTTCTTGGTGAGGTCGAAGATGTCTTCGTGCGAACTGGGGTGGAAGTACAGCGGATAGGATGGCAACACCATATCCACCCCTAATTCCTCCGCCATCCTCATAACAGCGACCATGTCGTCGACGGTGGCCTCGGACGCCTGGATCAGAGTCACCAGGTCATCCCCCGATTCGTCAACCGCGATCCGAATGAACTCGACCAGCTCGTCCCGGTTGGTGCCACATTCGGAGACGATGAGGATGCCGGCTACTCCGTACTTTTTCTCCAGACAGACGTCGTGCCGGATTGCGGCTTCGTTCAGTCCTTGAAGGTCCCCAGTGAACGTGGGCAGCACACATCCGAGGCAACCCCGAAGTGAGGACAACGCCCAGTCTCTGGCCTCACCTTTCGAATACTTCGCCACCTGGGCGCCTCCTCAGGGCGAGGGCTCTCGCACCACACTGTTGGTATACGACGCGGGGCCTCCACCCGCACTTTGTCATACATAGTATGGGGGCCTCGAGCCGCCGGCGCAAGCCGGGTCACCCCGGCTGCGATGATGTTCCGAACACTAAGGAGAGGATCGTGCCCGGTTTACTGGAGGGGCGCTCCGCGCTTGTCACCGGCGGCATGACCGGAATCGGTCGCGCGGTCACCGAGTTGTTCCTGGTTGAGGGCGCCTCGGTCACCCTGCTCGACCACTCGGACGTCTCTGAGCTTCCCGACGGGGCAACCCTCGTTCAAGGTGACGTTCGTGAGCCGGAGGCCAACCGAGCCGCTGTGGCGGCGGCAGCGGGCCGCCACGGGGAGCTCGACATCTTCGTCGGCAACGCCGGCATACACGACGGGGGGCGAGGCATCTTCGACATCGATGGAGAGACCCTCCGTGCGCTTGCAATGGACGTCCTGACTGTGAACCTCCTTGGATTTATTCTTGGCGCGCATGCCGCAGCTCCAGCACTGACGGCGGCAAGCGGGTGCATGATTCTTACGCTGTCGGACGCGGCTTATGTGGTCGGCGTCAACAAGGCCGGCATCAGCTACGCCGCCTCCAAGCATGGCGGCTTAGGGCTGGTGCGAGCGCTGGCCTCCGAACTTGCTCCTCGCGTGCGGGTGAACGGTGTTGCCCCGGGAGGTGTACCCACCGCCCTGCGCAACGCTCCGGCGATCTCGAGTTCGCATGACCCGCGCGGAGACAGCCATTTCACAGACGAGGGGAACTTGGAAGTCGCTGTCACGGCGGTCTCGCCCCTGAAGACGATGCTGCGTGCCGAGGAGGTCGCCCATGCGTACCTCTTCCTCGCCGCGTCGCCGGCCAGCCGCGGCATGACCGGCCAGGTTCTGCGCCTGGACGGCGGCCTCGGACTGTTCGGGACCTGAACAAGGGGTCCCAACACAACACACGATGGCTGCCCTCGCGGTCTCAGGATCGCTACAAGCCCGACAGTGTTGAGGTGCGCCGGGACTGCTTGAAGTGTCGATCAAACCGTGGCTGTCTGTTCCGAGATTCTTACTGATGGCGGACGATACGGAACCTCAAGAAACGATCGTCAATCTGGACGTGGCTGTATGCCACGGGCGTTCCGTCTTGCGCATGATGCACTTCGGAGAGAACGATGTACGGATAGCCAGAGGGCAATCGCAGATTGGCAGGCTCACCTCCTCGAGCCACCGCAGGCTCGATGCCGACGACGGAGTGATGAATTTGCCGTCCTGGCCAGGTGTGGCTGAACTCAAAGATGGAATCGGGAATGTCCGGTCGCCGCCTGCCTCCCATCTGAGCAGCGACGGACTGCTCGAGAACCGCCAGGGGAAGCTCATCCCAGATGAAGATGGCCGGGCGCTCGTCCGCGAAGAAGGTCTTGGACGAGCGCAGCATCGGCTCATCCCCAGTCAGTTGCAGAGCGTCTTGTGACCGCGGGTCGGGAGCCGTCTGCTTTTTCCACTCGACCTCGGTTCGAACCGAATGCCCGTTCTCCTCGAGCAGCTCGCGGAACCCAACCAAGCGCTGCAGGGCCAAGGTGTCACGCTGAGTTCCTGGACGTACCAATGTCCCCCGCGCTGGCGCCCGGCTCAGCAGTCCGGCTTGTTCGAGGCGCTGGAGGGCCGTGCGCAGGGTGGTGCGGCTGACGTGGAGCAGGTCGGCCAACTCGGGTTCTGCTGGCAAGCGTCCGGACAGGAATCGATCGGCCATGATGGACTGGAGTAGCGCATCGGTGGTTCGGTCGGCGAGCGAGCCCTGCCCGTGGCGAGGCACGTGAAGCCCGTTCCCAGACGCGCGAGGACGAGGAGGCGATGACCGGATGCCTGATAGCTTGGTCACGCCGTTACCTCGGGTATGGTCGGTTGCGAGCCAAGGCCGAACAAGTCAAGCGCGTTACCCCCCAATATCCTGGTGCTGTCGACATCGGTGACGCGCAGGGCCGCGATAACCGCAAGGCTTCGCGAAAGAGGGAACGGCACTGGGGGATTGTCGCTGCCGTAGCAGAGTTGGCGCGCGCCGACCGTCTCGAGAGCGAGACGCAGCGGTTTTGGGCCGTAGGTAACCGTGTCAAGGTAGAGCCGGCTTACGAAGGCGCTCGGCGGCTCGGATAGTTCCACCGGCCCCCACGGCCCGAGCGGTTGGTACGCGCGCAGCTCGTGGCCAAAGTCAAGTCGATCTGCAATCGCGCAAATCGCACCCCCTGCATGTGCACAGAGCACCCGCAACGAAGGATGGCGGTCGAAAGTCCCGGTCAGAATGAATCGAGACAGGGCCAGAGTAGTGTCCAGCGGGCGTCCACACACCTCAGCGAGGCGGTACGACTCCATCGCTTCCTGCCCCAGGACCGACCCACCGGGATGCAGGAACAGCGGAACCCGCAGCGCTTCAACCAGCTGCCAGAAGTCCTCCGGGATGGCATCGAGGTATCGTCCGCAATGACTGGTGGCGATGGCCAAGCCCGGTAAGCCGAGTTGGCGGATCGCCCGCTCTGCCTCCTGGATGTGTTCGACACCGAGCCACGGGGTGACGCTGCCTAAACCAACGACCCGACCGCCTTGGGCGCGCGTCAGTTCGGCGGCGAAATCGTTGTACTGTCGGGTTCTCTCGATGCCGGACAAGTCCACATCGCCATACCAGATGTGAGGGTCCGAAACGATGCTGACGTCGACCGAGGCGAGGTGCTGGCGTTCGAGCAATGACCCCACATCGAACATCTCGACAGGCATGTGTCCAGCGGACTGCCAGGAAGGCGGGAAAAGATGACTGTGGGTGTCGATGATCATCGCGGATTTGGGGTGCAACGTTATCGTGTATTGAAAAGCTTCGGAACCTATTGCGAGGACGTAGCGCCGACGCTTGCCTCCATCTGGGATAGCAACTCTTCGGTGGTCATGACTCGACCGAAGAACATGTTGATGGTGGCCAGCGACGCCTCGTGCATCGCGGAATCGAAGCTGGCATTGGCGTCGCTGGGAACCACCACCTGGTAGTCCCGGAAGAACCCCGATCGAGCCGTCGATTCGCAGCACACATTGGTGGCGGTGCCAACGATAATGATCGTTTCCACGCCACTGTTGCGCAGAATGGCGTCGAGATCAGTTTCAAAGAACGCGTCGTACTTGTGCTTGATTAGACGGTACTCGCCTTCGACCGGCTGGGTCATGTCATCGTAGAGCTCGAACGACTTATCGCCCTTCCAGAGCACGTTCTCATCGCGGATGACTGGAAACTTCTTGAGCATCACACCGCCATACGGAGCGCTATGGTCCGATTGGGTCCACACCACCGGCATCTCAACGCGACGGGCAAAGTGGATGAGGCGGTCCACGGCCGGCATCATGGACCGAGCCCCTGGTGTCTCGTACGCTGCCCCGGGGGCCACGAAAGCGTTCTGCATGTCGATGACGATGAGCGCTGCCTTCTGTGGATCGACTGTGAAGAAATCATCTCCGAACACGATACGTTCCGCTGTCATGGCCGTGCCTCCTTGTTGGTAACTGACTCGATGGTGAACTTCAGGCGGTTGCTGATGCCTCGGCGTCGGCGGGTTGACCTAGCAGGATGAGCGGGAGGTCGGCCCGGTCTGCCAACTCGGTGGCTGGCGCAGCGAGCTGGACGTGACCGTCAGCCAAGACGTAGGCCCAGTCAGCCACTCTCAGCGCCTCGCGCGCACGTTGCTCGACAAGCAGGACCGCTGCACCATCACGGGCAAGCCGCTTCACGTAATCCGCGAGGAGGCGCTCGGCCAGTTCCGCAGTTAGGTTGGCCGTGGGTTCGTCCAGAATGACCAGTGTCGGATCGGTGACGAGTGCGCGGGCAATGGCCAGCATCCGACGCTCCCCACCGCTAAGCTTTCGTGCCATGCGGGCACGCTTGTCCGCGAGCGATGGGAAGAGGGCTAGGGCTTGCTCAACTCGGCTGGCTCTAATGCTGCGGGGGAGCATGTAACCGCCGAGGTCGAGGTTTTCCATCACGGTCAGCGGCTCGAAGACATTGTCGGACTGCGCAACGTAGCCGACCCCCTGCCGGGTCAGGCGGTCCGCGCTGCTCCCGGTGACGTTCGTATCATTGATCACTACTTGCCCAGCCATGGGGGTCAGCTCGCCGATAATTGAGCGGAGAAGCGTGCTCTTCCCCGAGCCGTTCGGCCCCAGCACGCAGACGACCTCGCCTCGCCGGACGCTGACGGACACGCGCTCAATGACCGCAACGCCAGCATACCCAGCCGTGACCTCACGTACTGTTAGGTGTGCGTCACTCCGCGGCTCCATGTCATCCAACGACGTATGCCTCTTGTACGGCAGGGCTGGCACGAACCTCAGTCAGACCGCCAGTGCCAATCACCCGCCCCTGTGCCAAGACAATCACGCGATCGCACACCGAGTTGAGGAGTTCAAACACGTGCTCAACCATCAAGATCGTGATGCCGTCGGCGCGCAGCGACAGGAGATGTTGACCGATTCGCTCAGCAAGGCCGAGGTTGACGCCCGCCATCGGCTCGTCCAAGAGCAACAGGGATGGCTTCGCCATCAGCGCTCGCATAATGTCGACGAGACGACGCTGGCCGCCGCTGAGTGACTTGGCGTACGTGTCCTCCATCCGGCGCATGTCGAACCTGTCCAGGAGCACGCGAGCTTCCGCGACGAGCCGCCTCTGATCGCTCCGCCACCAGCGAGGCCCGAGCAGAGCGCCACCAAGGGAGTCACCTCGCGGTCTAGAAGCCGCAGTCAAGAGATTCTCCATCACAGTGAGATTGCTGAAACCGCGCGCATTCTGAAAGGTGCGGATAATGCCGCGGCGAGCGAGCTGGTGCGGCGCCAGCCCGGTCACCTCATTACCGTCAAAACGTATTGATCCCGATTCGGGCCTGAGTGCCCCTGCGACGAGGTCGAGTACGGTCGACTTGCCGGCACCGTTGGGTCCGATGAGGCCCGCGACCTCCCCCGCGCGTACTTCAAAGGAAACGCCGTCTACAGCCTTGACACCGCCAAATGTGCGAACCAGCCCGCGGGCATCGAGGAGCGGACGAGTCCCCTGCACTTCTTGCACGGTCAGGGGCCTTCTGGTCGTGAAAGGATCCGAGGCAGCCACGCTGGACGTTCGCTTCGTGCGCCCAGTCGACGGCGTCGCTCAGGAAACAGACCGCGTGGTGCAAACCACAGAAACCCGAGGAGGAGAAGGCCGATGCAGATCCATTGAAGCTCATCGTTCAGCCCAATGCGGCCGATGGTAGGAAGAAACCGGGTTCCCTCCACTAAACCAAGGGGCACAAGGACCGCGCCCACGGCGACTCCAAAATTATTCCCGATGCCACCGATGACCAGTGCGGTGAACAACACAAAGGTCTCGCCGTAAGCCCACCCCGATGGTGAAAATGCGCCGATGAACGCTACTAGCATGGCCCCGCTGACCGCGGCAATCGCACCACCGATCGCAAAAACGATCATGCGCATTGCCCACACGTTCTTCCCTAGTGCACTGGCGACGCTGTCGTCATCGCGCATGGCTCTCAGGCTGCGTCCCCACGGCGAGCGTGTCACGCGATGCACCACGAAGAAGACGATGGCGGTCACCAGGGCGGTGATACCGAGATAGAACCACTGGTACCCAACAGGCGATGCATCGGCTGCGTAGTATGGCTGCGGTATCAGAGAGAGGCCGGCCTCGCCGTTGACCAGTTTGGGCTGCGTGACGACGATACTGGTGGCTATCAATGCCACCGTCAACATGACCATGGCTTGATAGTCGCTGCGCAACCGACGGAAGGTGATCGCACCGACGACGAGCGCCAAGATGGCGCCCGCAGCGCCGGCACACAGGACCGCCACAGGAAATGGCAGCTGGGCGCCTCCGATATAGGTCTGAAAGGAGAGGGGTCCGGTGTCAGGGCCCAGAGTCAGGACGCCGGCCGTGTACGCACCAACTGCCTGAAATGCGATGAATCCGAAGCTGTAGATGCCGGCCACGCCAAACTGCAGGTTGAGACCCCAGCACGCCATGATGTCGATGCAGGCGTAGATCGCGAGGGCACTGACGTAGTACTGGGTTGCGGAACTCATGCGCTCGCCCCGTGCGTCATTCCGGCCGTCTTGCTTGGGATCAACCCAGTGGGTCGGATCAGCAGGACCAGTGCCAGAATGCCGAAGGCGACGACCTCACGGTAGAGCGGGTTGGTCAGGCCAGCGACCACTTCGCTGGCCATGCCCACGACGATAGCGCCGAGCATGGCGCCGTAGGGCGAGCCGATGCCGCCCAAGGCGGCAGTCGCGATGATGGCGAGGAGAGCTCCGTCTCCCAGGGAACTCGTCAGGGAGTACACGCTCATGGCGAGGCACACGCCTGCGATTCCGCAAAAGAAACCGGACAGCAGCCAAGCGATGTCGATGACTCGCTCGGTCATGATACCGCAGGTCCGAGCCAGTTTGCGGTTCGCGGCAGTAGCCCGCATCGCACGACCGAGCCGCGTGTACTGGAGCAGCCAGTGGAGCGCCGCCATAATCGCAACGCTGAGGATGATGATGCCGATTTGGACTCCGGTGAGGACGATGCCGCCGAACCGATGGGTTCCGTAGTCCTGCATCCGATAGGAGAAAATCGTTGCCCCTCCTACGGCTTGAATCACGTGCTGAAGGATGAGGCCGACCGCGACCGTCACCAGCACCATATTGAAGAGTGGTGTACCTCGCTTCAGGAAGGGCGCGAGAAGCCCTCGGTTGAGCGCGGCTGAGGCCAGCGCCCCGAATACTCCACCGATTGGCAGCGCGAGCCAGATGTTTATGCCCACGGCATTACAGGCATAGGCGATGAAGGCGGCACTGGTCATGATGGTGCCGTAGGCGAGATTGAGGACGTTGGTGGTGGCGAACTGAAATGTGAAGCCAACTGCAGCGACAGCGAGAATCGAGGCGCTGACCAGCCCAAAGCCCAGCGCCTCGATGAACACGCTCAAGGGTGCTTCTCGCTGCCAGCCTTAGTCGTCCAGATCATGGCGTGATCTTGTCCAGGACGCTCCCGACATCTGTTCCCGCGATAGTGGCAACGTGGGTAACGTTGCCGCTGATCACGTTAGCGGCTTCGTAGTCGCCCTGTGAGTTATGGTATTGGTCGAGATGGATGGCCCCCGTGGCCCCGAGGTAATGGATCGTCTTTCCGGAGGATAGCGCGGCCTTGCCCTCCTTGAACGTGTGGACGTCCACAGCTCCAGACCCACCCTGTGCTACCTTGAGGATGTAGCTGTTGTAGACGGTGGGATCGACGGACTTGGCCTCGATCATCGCCAAAGCCATGAGGTTGGCCGCATCGTATGGCCACATGGAAAACTCTGACGTCGCCCATTGCTGCGGATCGGGTACTTGGGCGCTGGACGTAAGCAGTGCGTCGTTGAATGCCTGCCATGCCGGTCCGGTCGCCGGCGCGTAAGCCTCAAGCCCCGTATAACTCTTCGTAAAGTCCGCATCTCCGACGGCGGCACTGACCGCCTTGCCCCAGTCAGGCGTCAGCGTAGCGTCAGTTCCAATGATGGGAATCAGACCGTTGTTCAGCTGCTGGAACTGGCGGAAGGCGGTCGCACCAGTCTGGGCATCCTCCTCAGTGAAGATCACCTGTGGGTGGGCCGAAGCAATCGCTGACATCTCAGTGCTGTATGAGGTCTGGTCCTCCGGCACCTGCTTGTTAACCACGATTGTACCGCCAACCTGTGTAAAGGCCTTGCTGAGGTTATCGACGGTGCCCTGCGCCGCGACGTCGGTCCCGAAGAATGCCGCGGCCCGGGTGTAGCCTTGCTTCTGCGCCCATAGCGCCATGGCCACGCTGGTCGCGTGATCGGTGGGATGGATCCTGTAGAAGTATGGATCTGTCTGATGATCGAAGGCGTCCTGCCCGCTCGAGGGGAATCGGGGAAGGTGAGCGCGAGACACGATCGGGCCGAGCACCGCCTCATCGTCGGGGCCGATGCTGCCTACAACGTCGTTAGTAGTGGAGAGCGCCGCGTGTAGTGCCGGCACGGCGTCGACTGGGTCCCCGCGGGTATCGACCGGCTTGCATTGGATCGTGTCACCCAAAATCCCCCCGGCTTGATTGATGAGTTTGACAGCCGGATAGCAACCAGCTATGAGGGACTGCCCGTAGGGCGCGTTATCCCCGGTAAAGGGGTTGATAGCGAGGAAGGTCAGCACCTTACCTCCCTGGCTCCCTGCCGAACCTGAGGGACCCGAGGAACCGCACGCGGCGGCCACCAAGGCGACGGTCAGCACGGCGAGATACCGGACGGACCACGAGACTCTACGCTTCATTCTGACTTCTCCAATGCGGACGGGTCCTGTGATGTATTTGTGCTACCTGCACCCACTAGTGGGTCCACCGCGGCCTCGCCGTCGCTCAGATAGTCCAATGCGGTTCCGAGCAGTACCTCAGCCCCCACGGCGAGAGCTCGCTCGTCGACGTCCCAGAGACTACTGTGATGCGGTGTCTGTGGACGGCCGTCTGTATACGCTGCTCCCACAAAGAAGTAGCAACTAGGCGCCGTGCGCATGAAGAACGCGACGTCATCGGCCGCCATCACCGGTTCGGACACGACGACACTTGCGGCGCCGACGACGCGCTCAGCGCTGCGTCGCACGCCGTCCGACACGGTTTCGTCGTTGATCACCTGTGGAACCAACTCGTCGAGAGTAAACTCAGCGGTGCATCGGAATGAACGAGCTATTCCCCCGGCCAGTTCGTCTGCGCGCCTTGTCAGTAACTCTTGAGCATGGGGGCTATTGGTGCGCATCGTGCCGGCGATGTCAGCGACGTCGGGAATTATGTTGAATGCCGTGCCGGCATTGACTTGACATACTGAGAGGACGGCGCGTTCCGACGAGGATAACTCACGCGAAATGAGCGTTTGCAGCGCCGCAATGATGTGCGCGACCGCGACGATAGGGTCCGCCGACTGCTCAGGAAATGCGCCGTGGCCACCCTTTCCGTTGACCCTGATTGCGAATCTGCTGGCGACCGCGGTGGCCGGGCCGCGGCAGACCCCGATGAAGCCGGCAGCGATATGCGCGTGCATGTGGAGTCCGACCACCGCGTCGGCCGTGTCGGTGATCACGACATCATCCTCGAGCATGCGGGGAGCGCCGGCGCCGACCTCCTCTGCCGGCTGGAAGATGAACTGCACGCAGCCACGCAACTGCTCACGCCGCGCCGCAAGCTCTTCGGCAACCGTCAACAGGATGGCTGTATGGGCATCGTGTCCGCAGGCGTGCATGATGCCATCGACTGTGGATCGAAAGCTGACGTCTGTTCTCTCTTGCAAGGGCAGGGCATCCATGTCCGCCCGCAAGACAAGCACAGGGCCTGCCCTATTACCCTCCAGCATTGCCACCACGCCAGTACCGGCGACATTCTCGCGAACGGCGAGCCCTGCGCCATGAAGCCGCTCGGCTATCAGAGCGTGTGTCCGTTGTTCTGTGAAGGCTAGCTCAGGGTGCGCGTGGATGTCCCGTCGGGTGCGCACCAACGTGGCGATGGCTTCCGGACCCAATAGGCTCATGCCTCCTCCCCGAGGCCATCGCAGGGGCGTATCCTGCCTTTGTCCGTCACATTTGTACGCCAAGGTTGGTAGGCTTGTCAAGCGGTGCGAGCCGTCGTCAGGAGGACCACCGTCGCTCGAGCGACGGTGGGATGTGCCGCATTCGGTGTGTTCAAAAGGGAAGCCGCGGTGACGTATTCCATCATTGCGCGGGACCCGCAGACGGGGACCTTCGGGGCCGCGGCTCAAAGTCACTTCTTCGCGGTGGGCTCAGTCCTTGCTTGGGCAGAAGCGGGGCATGGAGTCGTGGCGACACAAGCGTTTGTCAATCCCAGCTATGGCCGCCTCGGACTGCGGCTGATGAGCTCGGGTACAACGAGTTCGGAGGCGATGGCGCAACTGATCCGAAGGGATCCGGGTGCCGCCATGCGGCAAGTCGCGATGATCGATGCCTCGGGCACGGTGGCGACCCATACCGGAGCGAGATGTGTGATGTATGCGGGTCACGTCAGCGGGGATCAAGTGAGCGCGCAGGCCAACATGATGACGAGCTCGCGTGTTTGGCCGGCGATGTTGGCAGCATATCGCGAAGCGCAAGGTGACATGGCGCACCGGTTGATGGCGTCGTTGAAGGCCGGCGAGGACGCCGGTGGCGACGTCCGCGGCAGGCAGTCCGCTTGCATTCTCGTGGTCGCCGGGGAACCGGCCGAGAGCGGCGGAGGCAAAGTAGTGGATCTTCGCGTGGATGATAATGAGGAGCCACTCGTCGAACTGGAACGTCTGCTGACGTTGCACGAGCAGTACGGCGTCCTTGAGCGTCTGCTCGCCGAGGGGATGCTCACCCGATCCCTCACGGAGAAGGAACTGGCCGTCGTTGTGGCGCGGTTGCGCGCTGCGCAGGCAATCCTGGGGGACGTGAACCAAGAGTTCACATTCTGGCGGGCAATGGTCCTAGCTCGTGCCGGGCGAGTACCCGAGGCGCGCGAGGCAATCGCCGAGGCCGCGTCGAGGCATGGCGGATGGAAGGAGATGCTCAAGCGGCTGCCCGCGGCAGGGCTGCTGCCCCTCCCCGCAGAGCAGGTCGACGCTTTACTGCCCTAGGCATTACATCTAGAGCCGTGGGATCGGCGCACCACACCTACTTGGACGCGATGGAAGCGGAGCCGCCAAGCGCCGTTGTCGCCGACGCCAGATCGCCCCGCGCCGCGACTAGTTACCGCCAACCATGGCCGCTACGGTGGCCCGTGGGCCCCAAACGCGGCGGCTTTGGCGGACACTGGGCACCCCGCGGCACCACGACGGCTCGCCGATCGTACTCAGAACGGCCTCCAGCAACCCATGCGACACCCGTCATCACCCGCGATCGTCGCTCTCGACAAGCGGTATCAATGCGAGGTCGTCGAGGAACATTACGTCGGCGCGGGCCAAGGCGGTGATCAGCCGAGCTCGGTGGCCGCGCTGTATGCGAGGGCGACAGGTAGCGCTCGCTGTACCCCTACTGGTACCCCTACCAGCGCGTCACAGCCCCGCACCAGGCGACACGTGGTGGCACTCCCAGCCCGCTTTCGAGTTCAGAACGATGCTCAACGGCACACCCTGACACTCTCGGGCCGGTCTCAAAACCGCAGATCGATCCGCCCAGGTATCCGCCTTGCGGCAGTACGGAGGCCCAGCTGTCTGGGCTCCCTTCGGGTGTCGGCGGTTCCCGGGGAACGGTCGGCCGGTAGGTTCCATGAACCCATCACCACCTCACCCGGCCTGTAAGTTTGGAGTGCCTGGTACACATTTGGTACACGCTACGATGGGAAACCGCGGGGTAGCGGCGTCAGGCTGAGTGGCAAGAAAGCCCTGTTGTAGAACGTAGATCGCTTCTAGCCAACTTAGGCTACAAGGCCTTGGACCATTCCCGGCTTATAGGCCGGCTTGCACGCTCCCCACCTCGCGCCACCGCGAGCCGACGCCCCAGGCCTAGAGTGGCAGTTCGCCCTGCCCCTGCAGCACGGGTGGTCCGCCGACGGCAAGCTGCCGCGCCACCGCCGCGACGGCGAGGGCGTCGACGCGCTCGTTGCCGGCCTCTCCGCTGTGCCCGCGCACATGCTCGAATCGCACACGACCGTCGACCAGCGGGTCGATGGTCGGGAAGAGGTCGAGGTTGGCCTTGCGCTTCCACTGTCGCGTCAACCAGTTGATGACACCGAGGCTGTCGGTGCGCACCACGATCTGCCAGGACGGGTCGCCGCCGACGCGTCCGCGGACGGCGCGGAGCGCCTCGCGCACTGCCTTGAGCTCCTCGCGGTTGTTGGTGGTCATCGGCTCCGCGCCGGCCGCCTCTTCGAACGAGCCGTCGGGCCACTCCAGGCGATACGCCCAGGCGCCCGTGCCGGGGTTGCCCGAGCAGGCGCCGTCCGTGTAGGCGATGACGGTCGCGGTCATGGCACCACGATGCGGTCACAGCCCGAGCACTGCACGAGCTCGTCTGATGTGCGGATGCGTCGAACCTCGGAGTTGGCGAACGGAATGTGGCAGCCTCCGCAACTGTCGGCGACGATGCGCACCACCGCGGGGTGGACGCGCCGCGCGAGCCGCTCGTACAGCGTCCGATCGGCGGTGGGCAGCGCGGTGAGCAGCGCCGCACGGTCCTGTTCGCCGCGCTCCACCGATGCGCGCATGGCGACTGCCTCTTCGACGAGCTCGCCGGCGTGGTCGGCACGCTGCTGCTCGCGCTCGACGATGGCCGCGTTGGCATCACGGTCTGCCGAAGCGGCCATCTCAGCGCGTTCCATGAGCGCGAGCAACTCGTCGTCCTGTGCGTCGATGCGCTGACGCTGCGAGGCGAGGTCGTGCTGCATGTCGAGCAACTCCTGGGGGTTGCGTACCGAGCCGTCATACAGGTGCTTCTCGAGCTCGCGAGCACGCTTGCGCAGCGCGTCCGCGGTGGCCTCGAGCGCGGCCAGATCCGCCTCTGCGGCGGTCTGTTTCCGGCGGCGCCCCCGCGCATCCCGCCGGCGCCGCTCCAGCTCAGGGTCGGCGGCGATTCGTGACTCGATGTCGGCAAGCGCCCCGCGGTCGCGGTCGAGGCGAGCATCGATCTCCTGCAGGCGCAGCAGGTCCCCACCACGGCTCATTCGCCAACCTCCACGAGCCGGGCGGTGTACGCGCGTCCACGCTGCACGCAGACGTCCGACGCTCGCACGTGCCAGCGTCGTCCGTCGAGCCAGGGCACGACCATCTCATCGCGCTGCATGCACTGCAGGATGAGCCAGCGCACCCGACGCGACCGTGCGTCAGACACGATCTCCAGCATCGTGTTGGCGCCCAGGCCCGCTACCACCGCAGCGTCGACCTCGCCGGGGCCAGCGGCGTCAGTCCCGCGCCACAGCACGTCGACGTGCCCGCTCATGCCCCACGCCTCGAGGTTGCCGCGGAGCTCGGCGAGCGGCCCGGCCGACGCCTCGGTCGCGATGACGCGCATGCGGCCACGTGTTGCGAGCGTCGCGCACAGCGCACCGTGACCGGCACCGATATCGGCCACCGCCGAGCAAGCCGGCGGGATGAGCGCCTGGACGCTGCGCAGGCGAACCGGCAGCGGGACGGTCACGCCGCCGCCTGCGAGACGCTCACCAGCGCGCGCAGGGTCTCCCGAGCCGCCCCCGAATCGATGGCGGCGACGCACCTCTCGACACCCTCGGCGAGGCTGCCGGCGGCATCGGCGGCGACGAGCGCCGCGGCGGCGTTGAGAACCACCACATCGCGGGGCGGTCCGTGCTCGCCCTCGAGGACATCGCGGATGACAGCGGCGTTGGTCGCGGCGTCCCCACCGCCGACCGCCTGCGTCGGAGCGGCGCGGAAGCCCAGGGCCTGCGGGTCGATCTCCAGCTCGCGGAGGCCGGCGGCCGTCAGCTCGTAGCCGCGCGTGATGCCGTCGAGCCCGAGCTCGTCGATGCCGCGGGGGCCCGTGAAGACGAGCGCGTGCTCGTGACCGAGCAACTGCAGCACGCCGGCCATCGCGGTGAGCGGAGCGTTGCCGGCGACACCAAGCGCCTGGTGACGCACGCGGGCCGGGTTGGCGAGCGGGCCGAGCACGTTGAACACGGTGCGAATCCCCAGCTCGCGGCGGACGGCCGCCGCGTGCCGCATCGCCGGGTGGAATGCCGGCGCGAAGATGAACCCGATGCCCGCCTCGTCGACGCAGCGGCGGACCCCGGCCGCGTCGAGCACCACCCTGACCCCGAGCTCCTCGAGCACGTCCGCGCTTCCGCACCGCGACGATTGCGCGCGGTTGCCGTGCTTGGCGACGCGACAGCCTGCCGCGGCCGCCACCAGCGCGGCGGCCGTCGAGATGTTGAAGGTGTTGCTGCCGTCACCCCCCGTCCCGCAGGTGTCGACAGCGCCGGGCGCCAGCTGCACCTGCGTGGCGTGGTCACGCATGGACATCACCATGCCGGCAAGCTCGTCGACGGTCTCGCCCCGGGTGCGCAGCGCCGCGAGGAGAGCGCCGATCTGCGCTGCCGTGGCGTCACCTTCCATCACCAGGTCCATGACCGCGCGCGCGGTCGCGACGTCCAGGCAACCACCCCCGACGATCGTCTCCAGCGCGCCGCGCATCACCTCATCGGTCACGAGGGCGCGACCGTATCACCCGCGGGCCGCACATATACTCGGGCGCCCATGACCGCTCGCAGCCTGGCGCCGTTCGACCCCGGCGTCGTCCGCCCCTGGACACTCGGCGCGGGACGCCGCGGCGTGCTCCTCCTGCACGGCTTCGCGGGGAGCCCCCCGGAGCTGCGCCGCCTCGGCGAGCATCTCGCCGCCAACGGGTTTCGCTGTCACGGTCCAGCCCTGGCCGGCCACGCCTCGACGCCCGAGGCGCTCGAAGCCACCACCCGGCAGGACTGGACACACTCGGCGCAGGAGGAGCTCGACGTGCTGTTCACCGAGTGCGACGAGGTGATGGTGGCCGGGCAGTCCATGGGTGGCACCATCGCACTGCACCTTGCCGCAACCGACCTGCGCATCGCCGCCGTGGCGACGCTTGCCGCCCCGGTGTGGATCTCGGGGCTCGCGACCCGGGCCATCCCTGTCGCCCGCCGTGTGATGCGCTGGCACCGCCCCGGCGATGACATCGACCTCTACGACCTCGAGGCCATCGACGAGCTGTACTCGCACGGCCTGCGTCCGATGAGCGCGATCCACGAGTTCACCGGCCTGCTCAAGGACGTGCGCAATGAGCTGGCGGCGGTCCGCGCGCCGGTGCTCGTGCTCCACGGCGGCCGGGACCGCACCATCGCGCCCGCCAATGCCGCCGAGATCGAGCAGCGGCTCGTGTGCAGCCGCGAGGTGGTGCGCCGCTCGTTCCCACGCAGCGGACATGGCATGAGTGTCGACGTCGACCGCGAGGCGATCAACGCCGCGGTGCTTGCATGGTTCGAGCGCCACTCGCGGTCGGCGCCGGTCGCCGCGGCGCCGGCGGACGGCGGCGTCAGCCGCCGAGCTCGTCGAGGAGGCGGCGCGCCAACTCGGGGTCGATGACGGGGTTGGTCGGCGGCCCCTCGTCAACCGGGCGATGCCTCTTCGACCGGCCGCGGTTGCGCTCCTCGCGATCGGCGTCGCTTCGCGCGGTCGCGCTCACCGTATGTCCGCAGGTGCTGCACCGCAGCACCGTCGTGCTGTTGCCTCCGCCGGCGTACTCGCGGTGCGAGGTGCGCAGCGCGGCGCCGCACCGCGGGCACGGCCGCGCCAGTGTTCGATCCTCGCCGCGCGGTGGCACGTCGCGTTGCACGACCTCAGATCTCCTTCACCGACATTTACCGATGCTTGCTCGTGGCGTGACCGATCTCACCGCTGTCAAGCGTACGGTTCCGAGCAGCCGGGGGAACCGAACCAGAAGGAGCACCCGATGGCAGCCCGAGACGAGCAGGCCCTCGCCGACGCACAAGAGGACGCGACCGCCCAGCGGTACCTGCGTGGGCAGCGCCTCGCCATCGTCGTGGCCGACGCCATGCGGCATGCCGACGCCATGTCGCGTCTCGACGCCAGCCTTCGCCTGGGTGTGAGGCGCGTGGCCTGACCTGCACCACCGCCGGGGTGGCCTACAGTGAGTCGATGAGCACGCTCGTGGAGCGCCTCCGCGGCGCGACGGACCCGCTCGACACCGTTCGCGAGGCACCCGCGACAAGCCGTCGCAGCGCCGCTGTGCTGCTCCTCTTCGACACCAGGGAGGATGGACTGCCGCTGCTGTTCATGCAGCGCACGGATCACCTCCGCCACCACGCCGGCCAGATCGCCTTCCCCGGCGGGGGAACCGAGCCATCGGACGGCTCCGTCGCGGACACCGCGCTTCGCGAGGCCGGTGAGGAGGCTGGCATCCCGGCCACCGCCGTCGAGGTCATCGGCCTGTTGCCGCCATTCCTGACGGCAATGTCCGACAACTGGCTCACTCCCGTGGTGGGCGTCCACGACCGGCCGATCGAGCTTCGTCCCGACACGTTCGAGGTGGCCCGCCTCTTCCACCTCGACCTGCGCGCCCTCATGAACGCGCCCCA
Source organism: Candidatus Dormiibacterota bacterium (assembly GCA_030854305.1). GTDB lineage: Bacteria > Chloroflexota > Dormibacteria > Aeolococcales > Aeolococcaceae > Aeolococcus. The sequence continues at coordinate 3,922 of JALYTM010000002.1, read as the reverse complement.
CACGGTTCGGACCCTCACGCACGAGGGACGGTCGCGCGAGGTCCACTTCTACGAGGCCGATGGCAACGTCGTGTGGGGAGTGACCGCGGCAATCCTCAACGAGCTGATCACCCGCATCGGCACGGACTGACGCTGCCGGTCGCCTCAGCGGTATCGGGGGTGGACGATGAAGGGGTTGTCCCGCATCTCGTCGGCGATGACCGTGCTGCCGCCATGACCGGGGTGAACGACGGTGTCCGCCGGCAGCGTGTACAGGCGCTGCTCGATGCTGACCATCAGCTGCTGCCAGTTGCCGCCAGGAAGGTCTGCGCGTCCGACGCCGCGATGGAACAGCGTGTCACCGCTGACCAGGTCTGTGTCCAGCAGGAAGCACACCGAGCCGCGCGTGTGACCGGGCGTGTGGATGACGCCGATGTCCAGCCCGTGCCAGGCGATCACCTGTCCGTCGGCGAGGTCCTCGTCCACCACCACGTCAGGCGTGTCGGCAGGGATGCCGGGGAGGAAGCGCATGCTGACCAGCTGCTCACGGTCGGCGGGATGGAGTGCGACCGGGCAGCGGTGCGCGGCCACGATGCCGGGCACGCCGTTGACGTGGTCGCCGTGGCCGTGGGTGAGCAGGATCCGCTCGCACCGCCAGCCATTGTCCTCGAGCAGCTGCAGGGCTGAGCGGTGCTGGAGTCCCGGGTCGATGAGCACGGCGGCATCGCTGTCACGGCGGTGCAGCACGTAGCAGTTCTGGTCGTACGTGGGGTCGACGACGACGCTCAGCTCGAGCAGGTCGCGGACGGCCTCGGCCATCAGGCAGTGATCGTCGGCGGCGCCGGCTCGTCGGTGCGCAGCGGCAGCATGAACCCAGTGGTTCGCTCGCGCCGCTGCGTCGGCGCGTCGACGAGCGCCCGGTCGAGCACCTCGCCGACGTTGTCCACGGGCACCACCTCGACGGCGTCGAGCACCTCGCGCGGGATCTCCTCGAGGTCACGCAGGTTCTTGCGCGGGAGGATGAACGTGGTCAGCCCGGAGCGGTGGGCGGCGAGAAGCTTGTCCTTGACGCCGCCGATGGGAAGGACGCGGCCGCGCAGCGTCACCTCCCCCGTCATGGCGACGTCGCGGCGTACCCGCCGCCCCGAGGCCACGCTCACCATGGCCGTGACCATGGTCACCCCGGCGGAGGGGCCATCCTTGGGGATGGCGCCCGCGGGGACGTGAATGTGCAGCGCATGGTTCTCGAAGAAGTCCCGCGGCGCGCCGTACTCGACGGCGTGCACGCGTGCCCACGAGAGCGCGGCCCGCGCCGACTCCTCCATGACGCTGCCGAGCTGGCCGGTCAGGGAGAGGTCGGGGCGTGCATCGATGGCGAGCGCCTCGACGGTGACGATGTCACCGCCCGCCTCGCTCACCACCACGCCGGTGACCGCGCCGACCTCGTCGGCATCCTGGGTCTCGCCGTAGTCGAACCGCTGCGGACCGAGGAAGTCGCTGAGCTGGGTGGGATCGACCACCACAGAGTCGGCGCCGGCGGCGAGCCGCCGCGGCACCTTGCGAGCGATCTCGGCAATGGTGCGGTCAAGCTGACGCACACCGGCCTCGCGCGTGTAGCCGTGGAGGATGGCCACGAGCGTGTCGTGGGGAATGGTCAGCTCGCCGTCGTCGAGGCCGTGCTGCTCGAGCTGGCATGGCAGCAGGTGTCCCTCCGCGATGCCCAGCTTCTCCGCCTCAGTGTAACCGCTGATGCGGATCAGCTCCATGCGATCGCGCAGCGCGGGGCTGATGGTGTCGACCATGTTCGCGGTGGTGATGAAGAGCACGTTGCTGAGGTCGTATGCCACCTCGAGGTAATGGTCGCTGAACTCGCGGTTCTGCTCCGGGTCGAGCACCTCGAGAAGAGCGGCCGAAGGATCGCCACGGAAGTCCGTACCAACCTTGTCAATTTCATCGAGCATGATCACCGGGTTGACCGCACCGGCCTGCTTCATCGACTGGATGATGCGGCCCGGCAGCGCGCCGATGTATGTGCGCCGATGACCGCGGATCTCGGCCTCGTCGCGGATGCCGCCGAGCGACAGGCGCACGAAGCGACGGTCCATGGCGCGCGCGATGCTCCGGCCCAGCGACGTCTTGCCGACGCCGGGCGGCCCCACCAGGCAGAGGATCGGCGTCTGCAGCGCGCGACGGGGTCGCGTCGTCGCCTCCACCATCGGGTCGGCGGACGCGGGAGGTTCGCCGGTGGGCGCGGCGTCGGCGACATCACCGGTGCGCGTTGGCTCGTCGGGCGTCTCCATCGCGAGAGCGGCCGCACGGCGCTGCGCGCGGTCGCGCACCGCCATCCACTCGAGGATGCGGTCCTTGACCTTGGCGAGCCCGTAGTGGTCCTCGTCGAGGATCGCCGCGGCGCGCCCGATGTCGATGTGCTCGAGGGGCCGTTCTCCCCACGGCAGGTCGAGCAGCCAGTCGACCCAGGTGCGCACCATGCCCATCTCCGGCGAGGCGCCGGGTATCTGCTCGAGACGCGCCACCTCCTTGAGAGCACGTGCCTTCACCTCCGAGGGCATGCCGAGCGCTTCGATGCGCGCGGCGAGGTCCTCGCCGTCGTCGCCTTCACCGTCGAGCTCGGCGATCTCCTTGCGAACCGCGCGCAGTTGCTCGCGGAGGATGTGCTCACGCTGCGATTTGTTGATGGTGCGCTGCACGTCTTCGTGGATGCGCGTGCGCATCGAGGCCACCTCGACCTGGCGGCCCAGAAGCGGAGCCAGGCGGCGGAGCCGCTCGACGACATCGAGAGCCTGGAGCAGCTCAACGCGCTCGACGACGGTGAGGTCTGGCGCAGCCGAGGCGATGTCGGCGACCCGTCCGGGCTCGGTGGCGCGTGCCATCGCGGCGGCAACCTCCGGCGAGACCTGGCCGCCCGCGGTCACGTAGTCCGCGTAGAGCTGGCGCACGCTGCCGGCCAGTGCGTCTGCCTCGGTTCCGCTGACGTCGCCATCCTCGATGAGCTCGTACGCAGCGGACCAATGCTCGTCGTCCGTGTCGAACGACAGGAGCCTGACGCGCTGCTGCCCCTCGACGAGCGCGTGGGCCCCCGCACCGGGCATGAGGCGCAGAGCCCCGACCGTGGCGACGACGGCGACCTGGTAAAGGTCCTCGTACCCCACCTCGTCGGGCTCGGCGTCGCGCTGCACCGCGAGGATCACGCGTGCGTCGGCATTGACGGCCGCCTGGAGCGCCGCCACCGACCTCGGCCGGCCGGCGGCCAACGGGGCGAGCTGGTGGGGAAAGACCACGTTGTCGCGCAACGGCACGACGGGCAGGCGCGGCCGGTCCTGGTCAGCGGCGGGGGCGCCGGTCATGAGCCGAGGATACCTTTCCCCTCGGAGTTCAACGGCCGCCGTTCCATGCCGGGTCAGCCACCGCCCAGTCTCGTTCGAAGGCGTCCGCGAAGTACGCGGTGGCCGCGACGTCGTCGATGCGCAGGGCCGTCTCGAGGGACGCGCCGAGTCCCGCGGCGCTCCAGTTCGCCGACATCACCAGGCTGACGTGGTCGACTACCATCCCCTTGGCGTGCCCGGTCGTGCATCGCTGCGGGTTCATGACCCGCGTCGGCAGGCCGCGGTCGCGCAGGGCGGCGGCGTCGCCGTCCGTGGCGCCTGCACCGAGAAGCACGCGGACGTCCGCGCCCTGGAGGCGCAGCTCCATGCAGCGTTGCAGCAGGGGCCGGACCTCGTGCGCCCACGTGTGGATGTACGGCACGGTCACCAGGCAGCGCCGGCTCGGCGGTTCCAGCAAGCTCTCGATCGCCGTCCGGACCGCGCGGGCCTCGGTGAACAGCTGGAGACGCCGCGGGGACACCTCCACCTCGAGTGGCGCCATGCTCGGCTGCGGCGTCCCGATGGGAGGAACCACGGGTGCCTGCTCGACGGCCCACAGC